>CAIYQS010000022.1 GCA_903928395.1 uncultured Actinomycetes bacterium
CAGCGTCTTCTGGCGGTGGTGGCGGTGGTGGCGGTGGTGGCGGTGGTGGCGGTGGAAGCTTTACCCCACCTCCTCCTGCTCTATCGAGTGATGTAACTTTGACGAGTTTTACAGTGAATGGCTCTAATGCCCTTGCTGGTGGCCTCGTGCTGAATGTTGATAATGGAGTTACCGCCGTCGCGGTTGTTGCAAAGACTCATGACAGTGGGGCTGTAGCAGTTCATTACTGGTAACTCTGCGCTAGTCACAGGCAGCAATACAGTGACGGTTAAGGTCATTGCAGCAGATGGAACAGCCAAGAGTTATACAGCACAGGTAGTAGTTGCACCACCAACCCCAACCCCAACCCCAACCCCAACCCCAACCCCAACCCCAACTCCAACTCCAACTCCAACTCCAACCCCGACCCCTACGCCAAGCCAAACACCAAACACGGCACCGAAACCAACTCCGACTCCAACTAAGCCGCCTGCGGTGCAACCTGGAACCACTCCTGCCAAGGCTCCTCAAATTGCTGAAGTTGTCGGTCAAGTGATAGCTCCAGTCGTGAAGTCACTTCCGAAGACTTCCAAACTGACTGTCACGACAGTAATAAACGGAAAGACTGTTAACCTCGGTTCTGTTAAAACTAATGCAAATGGAACGGTGACGATTCCTGGATTCACTGTGACAAAGCCAGGTACCTACACGGTTCAATTAACCAATGCCAAGGGTGTTAAGTACTTCGTTAAAGTAGTGGTGAAAGCTAAAAAGTAAGGGGTTTTAATTCTCTAATGAATTTTAGCCCTCAACGACCGCAGCAGATGTTTTCGCTGCTGGGAATTGCCTTGCTCGTTGGATTCACTTTTATCTTAAATGCTCAATTCCCGTACCTGAGTCCATTATTTCTGTCACTAGTTGCTGGATTGGCGCTTTCTAACTTTCCTTCCTTAACCACCCACGCGGCAGAAGCGATTGACTTCTCTGCTAAGAAATTACTTCGTCTTGGCGTCGCACTTTTGGGTATGCAGATTACATTTCACAAATTTGCTGAAATCGGGGTTAAAGGTTTCATTGCCATATTTTTCATTGTAATTCTTACCTTTTTTGGGATGCGAACTGCGGGACAGATGGTTGGTTTATCGCCAGAACTTTCTTTACTTCTGGCAGGAGGTTTTTCAATTTGCGGAGCGTCGGCGATAGCAGCAATCGGAGCTTCTAGAAGGAGCAAAACTGAGGATATTTCCTACTCGGTAGGAATTGTCACCTTGTGTGGAACGCTTTCTATTTTTGTCATCCCTCCAATTGCTAAAGCGCTCTCCTTATCGCATCAACTAGCAGGTGCTTGGATCGGAGCCGCCGTTCATGACATCGGGCAGGTCATCGCAACCGCTACTTTGGTCGGAGGCACAACGCTCTCCTATGCTGTTATTTCAAAGCTCAGCCGTGTCGTTCTCCTTGCTCCAATGCTGGTAGCACTTAATTTTAGGAACGAAAGAGAAGGGAGCAGCTCGCAATTCCAGATAACACAATGGTTTCCCCCATTTATCTTGGGATTTCTCTTTATAACCTTATTGAACAATGAAGTTCATTTCTCTACTCACGTGACGAACTCTTTTATTAATATCTCTAAGTTCTTATTGTCGATGGGGTTATTCGCCATGGGGACAAAAGTAAAGTGGGCCTCAATAAAAGTTATTGGTGTTCGCCCGCTTGTATTTGGAGTGTGCGCTTGGATTGTTTGTGGTGGATTTTCATTACTCATTATGAAGGCTGTCGGAGTTTAAGGCTTTAACCTGCAAGTTAGGATCCTTTTAGCATTCTGCGGATTGCTTCAAGTGCAGTTTTTACTCGCGCTTCGTAACCATGAGTAGTCGGGTGGTAATACTCGGTTCCCACCAGAACATCTGGAAGATATTGCTGCTTGGCGACACCCGGTGCTAAATCATGGGGGTAGATATACGAGTTCACCTCGCGCGCAGCATTAACTTGGGTATCGCGTAGCGCTCCAGAGTGAGGGTCGCGCAAATGCGGAGGAATTGGGCCATTTTTAGAATCCCGTACGTCAGCTATTGCAGCTTCGATCGCCAGATACGCGGCATTGGATTTCGGAGCGCACGCAAGATACGTCACTGCTTCGGCAAGAATGATCCTCGCTTCGGGCATGCCCACTAGCGCAACCGCTTGCGCCGCAGCAACGGCGAGACCTAGTGCACCAGGATCGGCAAGCCCAATATCTTCACTCGAACTGATCATGACGCGCCGTGCGATAAAACGTGGATCCTCACCAGATTCGAGCATCCGCGCTAAATAATGTAAAGCGGCATCGACATCAGAGCCGCGGATACTTTTGATGAAGGCGCTTGCGACGTCGTAATGATTGTCTCCATCGCGATCATAATTTTCTATCACGCGATTGATGGCACGACTTAATATCTCGGGAGTAATTTCCCCGGTTGTAACCCCTGCTGCAGCTTCTAGATAGGTGAGGGCTCGACGTGCATCGCCAGCGGCAAGTCTGACGAGTGAATCAAGTGCTTGCGACGAAATAGTCACTTCACCGTTTAAGCCGCGGGGATCAGCGATCGCTCTCTTGATGAGTGTTTCGATGTCCGAATCAGGAATTGCGCGCAGGGTGAGGACGATAGAACGAGAAAGCAGGGGAGAGATGATTGAAAAAGACGGGTTTTCGGTAGTGGCTGCGACAAGGGTCACCCAACGATTTTCGACTCCAGGGAGCAACGCATCTTGTTGCGCCTTGGAGAAGCGATGAACTTCGTCAATGAAAAGGACTGTTTCTCTGTTTTCCTGAGTCATTCGATCTTGGGCTGCTAGCAATACTTCGCGGACCTGACTCACTCCAGAATTGACGGCGGACAGTTCGACGAATTCCCGAGATCCTGAATGGGCAATCATCTTGGCCAGTGTTGTCTTTCCACTCCCAGGCGGACCATATAGCAACAAGCTGGTGATGTGCTTTTCTTGCCCCTCGATGAGGCGAAGCAATGGTGAACCGGTTTGAAGTAGATGCTGTTGGCCAAGCAGCTCTTGAATGCTGGCAGGACGGAGTCGAACAGCTAAAGGTGCTGCCAGATAACTGGCTCTTGATTCGTCCATAATCGTCCCAACTTCGTGAACCACAACTCTACTGCTTCGCGATATTGGAGCGGGGACTTACCCTAAAATGACCGCGGGCTTTCCTTTGAAGAATGTAGAGGTGTAATACATGTTCGGCATTTCAAAGGAAATTCGGGGAAAGAACATTTCTTACCGTCCTGAGTTGGATGGCATTCGAGCGATTTCCATCGTCGTCGTAGTTCTTCATCATCTTGGATATTTGAACGGTCGCGGTTTCCTTGGCGTAGACATCTTTTTCACGCTATCTGGCTATCTGATTACACAAGTGTTGTTGGCGACCGTGGTGAGAGGCAAGCCACTTTTGAGTTTCTACCGGCGCCGAGTAGCGCGCCTGTACCCGATCATGGCATTGAGTATTTTGATTGCGACGCTTGTTATTGGCTTTAACAGCGCCAGAGATACCAAACCACTTTTGTTTTCTTTGTTTTACGTGAAAAATTTTCTCCATTGGGGAGATCTCTTCGGCCCATTCTGGAGTTTAAGTGCGGAGGAGCAGTTCTATCTGATATTTCCTATTACGTTGTTGCTATTTCTAAAGTATTTCAACAGAAAAATTCTTACCGTATTTCTCATCACGGTGATTGTCTTAGTTTGGGCCTATGTCCTTTGGAAGAACTACCCAGATTACTCGTGGAATCAGGATGGAATCTTTAATTTAGTTGTTTTTCGACCCACAATGATCTTAGTTGGATGCACTATTTCTCTTAATTACTCCTGGTGCTTGGGTATGGTGAAGCGATATTTGGCGCTATTTTCGCTGATTTTTTGTGGACTAGTTGCAGCGTGTATCGGTTTTCAATTTCCAGGATTGGCTGGATTGGCTACTGCAACGTTGATTTTATTACTTGATCGTGAAGTGGCTGCTAAATCTCGGATATCGATGGGAGTCAAGAAATTCCTATCCCTCTGGCCGCTGCGAACCTTAGGTGTACTTTCCTATTCGATCTACATCTGGCATATGCCCATCATATTTTTATATTTTAAACATCAGTTGAACCCGCATAATTACACCCTTGCCATATTCGGCTATGTATTAGCTATTGCGATTTTAAGTTTCTATCTGATTGAAGTCCCGGTGCAACGCTTATTGAGCGGTGCGAGAAAATCGGAAGTTGCGGGGTCATAGTTCTCTCGATCGCAAGTGCGGAAATTGTGCATAGAGATCTAGTAAAACAGGTCTGCCAAGGCTTCCCATCGCCAGGAGTTCTTCTCGACTTTTCCCTGGGTCTATTCCTCTGCGCAAACTCTCCGGAAATTCAAGCAGCAGGCTCAGCGCTTTGTTGTACTTTCTAAACTGACCGGCTTCGAAGAGTATAGATAGATATTTTGCGTTATCTCGATTTGACCAAGAATGCTCCAGAGCCGCTAGATCTCCAACAACTCGAACGTGAGTTAATTCCGCTTCCAAGACTCTAATCCACAATTCATAGCATTCCAGCGGCTTCAATTCGATGTAGTCATCGATGAATCGGTAAATAACAGAGAAGGCATCACGGCTATAAAACTCTCCCAGAATCTTTAAGTATTTAAGCGACAATTCAAAGACTCTTGAAAAACTTTCATCCTGCATTTGTGGAAGATGCCAATACAGCCAAGCAAGTGCTGACTTTTCTGCCGAACTTCCGTTCCTCAAGTAATCAACAAGTCGCATCCGAATTTGATACGGGTCAAATTCTGTTTGGTCATCAGATTGCCTAGAACCAAAAAGTTTAGGAAGGCGACTGTTGGAACGGGGAGCTGCTCTAAAATCGGCGTAATACACCAGCATTGAAGCGAGAACTTTTTCCTGTCCCTGGTAATCAATTTGTTCAAATACG
>CAIYQS010000023.1 GCA_903928395.1 uncultured Actinomycetes bacterium
AGCTTCAACTGCACTCTCATCAAGTTCATGTCCCGCAGACCCAGTGAGGGTGGATGAACCAACTTTAATTACTACACGTTTTGCATTAGTAATTTCCTGGCGAGCCATAATTCAGCCCGACGTCCTTGGGTTCTTTGGATCATCCACTTTGTATTCCCATTGCATAGCGATCTCATCTTCAGAGAGCTCGTCAACGTCATCCTCAATGTATCGACCCGCCCAAGGCGATTCCAAACGTAAATCTGTACCACGAGGGCTCGCAAGCAATTCTGCACCAGCTTCGATAGAGGGTTCCCAATCAAAAATTACCGCTTTATCTCCAGTACCGATTCGCACTTCTGACTTTGGACGCGCACCCTTTTTGAACAGTTCTTTCTCAACACCCAAGGCAGCTAAGCGATCCGCGAGATATCCGACAGCTTCGGCATTTGCAAAATCAGTTTGACGAACGAAGCGCTCTGGTTTTTCACCAGTAACGGTAAAGGAGCCATCTTCATTGCTCACGACTTTAAAACCGTTGTCGTTGATTGCAAGTGGACGAAGCACGATCCGCGTCTTTACTTCTTTAGCCTTGTTGCGACGCTCCTCTTGGATAATGCGAGCCATTGCATAATTTAGTTCTGTTAAGCCAATGTGAGCAGCAGCAGATACCTGGTAAACCTCATACCCGCGTTCTTCAAAAATCGGTTGAACCATATCGGCCATCGCTTTGCCATCAGGAAGATCAATCTTGTTGAGCGCAATTATGCGAGGGCGATCAGAAAGTCCACCGTAATGTGAAAGTTCTTCTTCGATGATTTCGAAGTCGCGGACTGGATCGCGATCTGTTTCCAGAGTTCCGCAATCCAAGACGTGAACCAACGCCGCACAGCGCTCTACGTGACGGAGAAATTCGAGTCCTAGACCTTTGCCTTGTGACGCACCTGGGATTAGTCCTGGTACATCCGCAACGGTAAAACGCGTATCGCCAGCTTGAACTACACCAAGGTTTGGCACCAAAGTAGTAAATGGATAATCGGCAATTTTGGGCCGCGCGGCCGAGATCGAGGCGATGAGCGATGATTTGCCGGCACTTGGAAATCCAATCAATCCGATATCTGCCACGCTCTTGAGTTCAAGTATCAGAGTACGTTCTTCACCTTCTTCGCCTTTGAGTGCGAAACCTGGTGCACGCCTCTTTCGAGATGCTAGTCCCGCGTTTCCAAGTCCACCCTTGCCACCTTCCGCGGCGACAAACCTGGTCCCGGCTCCAACGAGGTCAGCCAAAATTGTTCCTTGCGTATCTTTGACGACGGTTCCATTAGGAACAGACATCACGAGGTCGCCGCCTTCGCCTCCATTGCAGTAGTCGCCATATCCCGGACGACCATTTCCAGCTCTGCGATGCGGAGAGTGATGGAAATCAAGAAGTGTTGTGATGTTATCGTCGACAACCAAAATTATGTCGCCACCTCTACCGCCGTTTCCACCATCTGGACCACCGAGAGGTACAAATTTTTCACGGTGAATTGAAACGCAGCCATCTCCACCGCTACCCGCAGAGGCATGCAGCGTTACGCGATCAACAAATGTAGCCATCTGCACTCCTCCTTAAAAAATAAAAGCGGGCCCGCAGTCGCGGACCCGCCAAAGAACTTTTGTGCGAGTTAGGCGACGGGAACTACCGGGACGATATTTACAACCTTGCGTCCACGTGCCTTGCCAAACTCAACTGCTCCGCTTGCCAATGCAAATAAGGTGTCATCTTTCCCGATGCCAACATTCTTGCCGGGGTGGAAAACTGTTCCGCGCTGACGGACCAAGATTTCGCCACTCTTTACTACTTGTCCACCAAAACGCTTGATACCGAGGTACTGAGCATTTGAATCGCGACCGTTTCGAGTCGAGGAGACTCCTTTTTTACTTGCCATCTCTTACTCGCCTCCTTTAGTTGTTAATCGCGGTGATTTTTACCCGCGTAAGTTGGGAACGGAAACCTGAACGACGGCGATAGCCAGTCTTGTTCTTGTAACGAAGGATGTCGATCTTTGGACCCTTCGTCTCTTCCAGGATTTCTCCGGTGACTTTGGTTGCAGCCAATGTCTTGGCATCTGTCGTAATAGTTGCGCCATCAACAAGCAGAAGGGCTGGGAAATTGACCGACGCGCCTACGGCAGCATCGATTCGATCCACGGTAATCGTGTCGCCAACAGCAACCTTCTCCTGACGGCCGCCAGCTTTAACAATCGCGTACACGTTGATCTCCCTTAACTTGTCTTGCATGGTGAACCTAAATCTTTTAATTAATCTCTTGCTTTGAGGCAGGGGATTAGGGTACGGATTGGAGGGGTCTGGGGTCAAACTGGGGTAATAATCCCAGTACTAACTGCCCGACGACGCTTACGCGGTTGCCCTTGCGAACGGTGAGAAACCTGGATTTCGGAGTCAGAATTGGATGAAGTTTCGGTTTCGACGACGGCACTGGCTAAATCAGCCACCACCTCGAATTCGGGTTCTGCTTCTTCCTCCCGAGAACTCGAGGGCACGTAACGCTGTTCCATGTCCTTTTCGAGTGCAACTTTTCGAACTGGCTCTGCGTGAATATGAATTCCACGTCCGCCACACGATTCGCAGGTGGTTGAGAAAGCTTCAATGAGCCCCTGACCCACACGCTTGCGCGTCATTTGGACCAAGCCGAGCGAAGTGACTTCCGCAACTTGATGTTTGGTGCGGTCCCTTCCGAGACATTCGACAAGCCGGCGAAGCACCTGATCACGGTTGGATTCGAGCGCCATATCAATAAAGTCAATCACGATGATTCCGCCCATATCGCGCAAACGCAATTGACGGGCAATTTCTTCTGCCGCTTCGAGGTTGTTCTTGGTAACGGTCTCTTCGAGATTTCCGCCCTTACCGATGAATTTACCGGTGTTCACATCAATCACAATCATGGCCTCTGTGCGATCAATAACAAGGGATCCTCCGGATGGAAGATAAACCTTGCGATCAAATGCTTTCGCGAGTTGCTCTTCAATCCGATTTTCGGCGAAGAGGTCGCGAGCGCCAGACCACTTTTCGATTTTGGAGGTGAGTTCAGGGGCAATATGGCCTAGGTAATTATTGATTTCGTCCCAGGCGTCTTCACCCTGAACAATCAAGCGGCGGAAATCTTCATTAAAAATATCGCGAATCACTCGAACCGTTAGATCCGGTTCGTTGTAAAGGAGTGAAGGCGCTGTAGTCGAAGGATTTTCAGATTTTTCGGCGATGTCATCCCATTGCGCTTTAAGCCGAATAACATCGCGCTCGAGTTCTTCTTCACTCGCTCCCTCTGAAGCGGTACGAACAATGACGCCAGCTTCTTCAGGAATCAAGTTTTTCAATATCGATTTTAAGCGGCTGCGCTCTTGATCGGGAAGTCTGCGACTAATACCGCTCATCGCTCCACCTGGAACATAAACAAGGTAGCGACCAGGCAACGAAATTTGCGAAGTCAGGCGCGCGCCTTTCTGTCCAATGGGATCCTTGGTTACCTGAACCAACACCGATTGCCCAGTCTTTAATACGTGTTCGATCTTTCGGGTCTGTCCTTCTGCGATGCCGGCGGCATCCCAATTCACTTCACCGGCGTAGAGGACAGCGTTACGCCCCTTGCCGATATCAATAAAAGCGGCCTCCATGGAAGGGAGTACGTTTTGTACTCGACCTAGGTAGACATTGCCGACATATGAAATGTTGCTATTTCGATTGACGTAATGCTCGACCATAATCTTGTCTTCAAGGACGGCAATTTGAGTGCGATCGCCGGTCTGGCGAACCAACATTTCGCGGTCAACATTTTCGCGACGAGCTAAAAATTCTTGCTCAGTGATGATTGTTCCGCGGCGGCGGGTGAAGTCGCGTGGAGCACGATCATCTCGCTCTTTCCGATCACGGTCTCTCGTACGGCCACGATCACGATCACGGTTATTGCGAGTTGGACGCTCTGTGCGAGTTGGTGCACTTTCGCGGGTCGGGCGAACCTTAACAACGGTAACGACACCATCTTCTTCAACGGTTTCGCCGGGTTCTATGCCTTCACCTTTGGCCCGGCGCCGGCGACGGCGACGGTGCGTTGTTCCATCGGCGTTTAATACATCTTCCTCTCCATCCAAAGAATCTGGATCGAGATTTTCGCCTTCAGCGTCTTGAGTGGTCTCTGAAGTCTCCTCACCCGTAGGGCGACGACGGCCACGACCGCCACGGCGGCGACGGCGGCGTTGCGCTTGTTCGTCACTTTCAGCAACCGCTGGTTCGGCCTCTTCATTGGCCTTTTCTGCTTTAGGAGCACGAGCCTTCTTTGGGGCTGCCTCAGGGGGCGCCTCTTGGAAAAGTGGTACTGGAACGGGCGTAGTGGCCTTTTTGACCTTGGCAGGCTCTACTGCCTCTGTTGGAACCTCGGCAATGGCCTTCTTTGAGGCGCGTTTAACTGCTGGTTTGGCGGAACCCGATCCTTCAGTGGGAGTTCCAGCAGTTGCTTCAGCAGCTGCCTCATTCTTTGTCGCAGCGGGTTTAGCCGCGCGCTTACGCGATTTCTTTGGCTCTGGCGCCATAAAACAAATCCTCTTCTAAAATAAAGCTCTAAATAAAACCTGACATAAATCCTTAAAATCTTTGGATTTCGGAGTTCCGCGGCGGCTGACTCGCGCTGAAATTCTGAAATCGTGCCTTAAGTATCGCAGATCAGCGGCTTATCACCAATTTAACGCTACCGAGAGCGCAAATGAACATTTTGAAGGAGTCCAAAGCCAACCAAGGTCGCGAACATGGACGATCCCCCGTATGAGATGAATGGCAGGGGTACCCCCGTCATAGGCATTAAGCCCATCGCCATCCCGATATTTTCGAAGGTCTGGAAGGCAAACCAGGCAATCACCCCAACGCAGACCAGCCTTCCAAAGAGGTCATTGGTTCGCTGGGCAATTAAGAACGCGCGCCAGAAGAAGAGCCCAAAGAGCAGGAGCATCAGCCCGGAGCCCAAGAAACCGGTTTCTTCACCCGCCACGGTAAAGATGAAGTCCGTCTGTTGCTCCGGGACAAATCGACCATTTGTTTGCGGACCCTCAAAAAGCCCACGCCCCAGGACTCCACCGGATCCAATCGTTATTCGAGCCTGTCGGAGCTGATAACCCGACTGCTGCGGATCGGCATTTGGATCTACAAAGGATTGCAGCCGTTTTATTTGGTATTGACTTACAACTCCAGCTTTTACAGCCACAAAGCCGCCGAGCAATGCCAGGAGCAGCAAACCTGCAACCCAACGCGTCGGTGCACCCGAGACCGCAACCATGATGACGATCGCTGCGCTGATGATGAGCGTTGTTCCAAGATCTGGCTGAAGCATGATGAGCAAGATCGGTACCGCAGAGATCGACAGCGCCCGCAGCACGTCCTTATCCGTGGGATCAGCGCCAACCCCGTTACGTTCTGCAAGCAACATTGAAATTCCCAGGATGATCGAAATTTTTGCAAGTTCCGCGGGTTGGATCTGGAAACCACCAGGCAAGGCAATCCATGCCTTGGCGCCATTTACTGTTGAACCAACGCCAGGGACTAAAACCGCCATCAGCCCCAGTACTCCTAGTCCCCAAACTATCGGGGTGTAGGCGCGAAGCAGCCGATAATCAATCAGCGTCGTACCGTAAGCCAACACCAAACCAATGACGATGTTGATTATGTGTCTTTTTAGATAGTACTGCGGGTCAAGGTGTTGAGTAGCAAACCAATTCTTGGTGGCGGCGTAAACCAATACGGTGCCAAATGCCAGCAGTGCGAGTACGGAAAAAGTTAACCAACGGTCATACCCCGAAACATTGCGCATAAATCGATGGCTGCGAGTATTTGGTCGAAAAGTTGTCATGGTTTCTTGACCGCCACATTCTGTAAATCAATTGTCGGCAAGGCGGTAGGTGGTGCTCCAGTTGGAAAGATCGCCTTCTTTGGATCAACGGTATTACCTTTAACCCCAAATAACGCGTTATAGATCTCTCTTACTCCAACAGCAGAAGTGGATGCTCCGTATCCGCCCTGACTCACCATCATCACAACAGCATATTCCGGCTTATTCGATGGCGCATACGAAGCGAACCACGAAGTTGGATCTTTCGCGGTGCCATTTGCGTTTCGTCCCTGAACTTGGCCGGTTCCAGTTTTACCGCTTACCGGTATTGGGTAATTTCCAAAGACTCCCGCTGCCGTTCCCGTCATCGCCACCGCTCGCAACGCCCCGTGTAGAAAATCTAAAGTACTTGCTGATGCTGGAATTTTTCCATTCACATGCGGCAGAAAATTTTGAACGACGGTGCCATCACTCTTAACTACTGCGCGTGCAACTTCTGGTCGGTACAACTTTCCGCCATTGGCAACCGCGGCATATATATCAGTCATCTGTAGTGGGGTCAGCAAGACGTCACCTTGACCAATGGCAAAGTTGATTGCATCACCGGCGCGAACAATATATCCATCGGTGCAATCTTCTTTCGCGATCGCAATCAAAAATGGAGTCAGATCGGATGGCTTGGCTCGCGTCGCATAGTTGCAATAGAAATTCTTATTGGCTTTGTAATAAGCCAATTTCCAGGCTCGATCAGGGAGTCGGCCGGAGGCTTCAGAGGGAAGATCGATTCCCGTTGGTTTTCCAACACCAAAGAGCGCGGCGTTCTTGAAGAAGAAATCATTGGGATTCTTTTTAGGAGTAAGACCACCATCTTTAACCCATTGGTCATAACCAATTTGGTACCAAATCGTGTCACACGAAACTGCGATTGCGGTTTGCAGCGACATCGTTCCCTGTGAATTTGTATCATCATTGTGAAATGTTTGGTTGCCGAATTTGATTGAGTAAGGGCAGTAGTAATTTGCATTCAAGTTGTAACCTGCGTGCGATGCTGCCACAACCGATAGCGCTTTGAACGCTGACGCAGGAGCGTAGGTACCATCGATCGCTCGAGATAACGCGGGAACTCCATCTGAATCGCTAAAGAGCGCCTGTGCTTGCGCAGTTGTTAGCCCCTTCTGCCAAATATTCGGGTCATAAGTGGGATATGAAGCCATCGCGAGGATTCGTCCAGTGTGAACGTCCATGACGATCGCAGCACCAGAATCCGCCTTATTGCCTTGTGCACGCGCACTCAAGACTGAACTAGCCAATGCTTTCTCGGTAGCCGCTTGTAATGTGGCATTGATATTTGTGACCAAATTATTACCGGGAACTGGGTTCGTAATAGTCGAAGTGCTCGTCACATTTTCGGTGCGGTCAACGATGACGGTCTTAACTCCTGGAGTTCCTTGCAAGTATTGATCGTATTGAAACTCGAGTCCAGTCTTGCCAACAACCTCATTCTGGTAATACTGCTTATTTGTATTAGCAACATCAAGGGCAGTTACTGATCCCACGTAACCTAGAACATGAGCGGCATTTTCTCCGGCTAGTGAAGGGTAATTTCTGATTGGAACAGGTGAAGCACTTATTCCAGGATAGATATCCGAATTTTCTAGAATCTTGAGCGCTTGCGCGACTGTTGCTTCCTTAGTGACTGGAACTGGTTGATAGAGCGTTCCATTCCAACATCCGGTGCGCTTGCCAAGAGGGAGTTCACCGCACAACCGCGTTCGTGTATATAGGTCGCTATATTTAATTCCGATTAGCTTAGCTACTCGAACTAATACGGCTTTGCCTTTGTCGGGCATCTTGCCAAGCGCGCTTCTATCAACGGTGATCACCATGCCGGGTCGATCCATTGCCATAGGTTTACCAGTGTCATCAACTATCGCACCACGCACTGGCGGAGTGACAATATCTCGACTTTGAATACTTAAAGCTGCATTTTGATATTTGAGTCCAGCTGCAACTTGCAAATAAAACAAGCGACCAAGCATCGCTAACATCAAGGACAAAACCAAAACTTGGACGACAATTAAATTAAGACGTGAACGTTGACTCATTAACGCTCCCGAGCGGTCAGAGAGTACTCACGAACGCGTCCAAGCGCGGGCAAGAACATTGGAGTGAAAATGACCGTCCACAGTAAATTCCCGAGTAGCACGGTAGCGTCGTGTCTAAGGGATCCATTTTCTTCCCCTAATAGTGCCCCGAATACCAGGTAAGCGATAAGTGAGAGCGATACGCCAACTGCTACAAAAATTACGAAAGTAATTGGCGAGGAAGCCAAATCAGAAATCGAATCTCGGTTAACAGCGAATAAAAATCCAATAGAGGTCAGAATCAAAGCCCACTGTCCAAATGGCGCGTTAGAGGTTGGAGACAAATCCAGAACCAATCCAGCAAGAAACCCGGTGACGATCGCACCATTATGGTCTTCGAAAGCGATGAGTGAAATTGCGATCGCTAAGTAAAGGGAGAAACCCGAGATCGGAAAATGAATCAATGAAACCGCAGATTCTTGAACAACAAATAACACAAAGAAGAATCCGAGCGTAGAGACAATTCGAATCGGACTCATCGATTACTTCTTAGGCGTAACAGTTGGAGTTGGAATTGAAGTGGGAGTAGGACTCGTCGTGGGAGTAGCACCAGGGATAAGAAGTGGCGCTGGCGTGACATAGACCGTGACCCTTGGATTAGGAGAAGGCAAAATTGGCGTGCGTGGAGCTGACGTCGGAGCACTCAAAACAACAGCAACAACCCCAAGGTCATTGAGGTTCGCATAAGAATTGACCGTCGCGGTCTGGGTTAACGAATCAGCGGAATTATCAACGCCAACAACTGCCCCTACTGGAACTCCGGGAACAAAGGGTTTGTTACCTTCTGACCCATTTGTTAAAAGCGTGTCACCAGCTTTAATCGTGCCAGCGGGATCAAGTAAAACTAAAGAATATTCGGTGGAGCCGAGTCCGGACAAAACTCCAATGCTCTGGCTGCGTGCAATTCTGACGCCTACTTTAAAACTTGGATCACTCATTAATAACACAATTGCCGAACTACCAGTTGTAGATTTCACCAGACCAACAAGTCCGTTTTGCGAAATCACCGTCATATCAGGGTGGATTCCGCTAGCGCTGCCAGCATCGATCGTAATTGTTTGCGAAAAACTGGAAGCCGATCCCCGAGCTATCACTCTTGCGGCAACGACTTTATAATTTCCTCGCCCGGCTAAATCGAGAACTGCTTTCAATTGAGTGAGCTGCCCTTTGGTATCGCCTGCCATCGCCAATTCGCCCTTAAGTAATTTGTTAAGTGCTAATTCTTGATTGAGTTCTGCATTGGTTTTTCCGAAATTCTTGATATCTCCGAAAAATCGTCCAACGGGTGAGAAGATCGTCGAGACGGTTCGCTGCACGGGAGAAAGAATCGTTTGCGTAACGGATCGTGACCCCTTGGTCAGACTCACCCCTCGTAGATCTAATGTGATGAAGAAGAGCGCCGTAACTAATAAAATAACGAGCAGTAGTCGGGAACGGTTACCGCCGCCTCTTGCCACAGAAGTCCTCTACCAAACTCGCAACGGTGTTATCGACGTGGCTCAGAGATCAAAACCTTTTCAAGGGCTTCGAACTCTTCAACGCATTTTCCTGATCCTTCAGCCACTGCCTGGAGTGGACGTTCACAAATGTGAACCGGCATTCCTGTTTCGACGCGAAGCCGCTCATCTAATCCGCGCAGAAGTGCGCCGCCGCCAGTAAGGACAATGCCTCGATCCATCAAATCGCTCGCGAGTTCTGGTGGAGTCTTATCTAACGTGCTTTTAACTGCGTTTACTATCTGATTGACGGGCTCCTCAAGCGCCTTTCGGATCTCTTCGGCTGATACAAAGATGGTCTTTGGAAGTCCAGTTGCGAGGTCGCGGCCGCGAATTTCGGCGTCTAATTCACCTGGAAGCTTATAAGCGGAGCCGATAGCCATCTTGATTTCTTCTGCAGTGCGTTCACCGAGCAAGAGTGAGTACTCACGCTTCACATAATCAATAATTGCTTGATCCAGCTCATCGCCACCAATGCGAATGGAGAGCGCAGTAACAATTCCGCCAAGTGAAATGACAGCAACTTCGGTGGTTCCCCCGCCGATATCGACAACCATGTTCCCTGTTGGCTCGTGGATCGGAAGCCCTGCTCCTATAGCTGCGGCCATTGGCTCTTCAATAATGTAAACCTTGCGAGCACCTGCGGCATATCCAGCATCTTTAACGGCGCGTTGTTCAACACCAGTAATTCCAGATGGCACGCAGACGACGATGCGTGGCTTGGCTAGGTAACGACGGCGATGTACTTTTTGGATGAAGTAACGGAGCATCCGCTCTGTCGTATCGAAATCGGCAATTACGCCATCCTTGAGAGGGCGAATCGCAACAATATTGCCCGGGGTCCGACCAATCATGCGCTTGGCTTCCGTACCCACGGCAAGAATTGCACCTGTATCTTGATTTACTGCAACAACGCTTGGCTCGTTGAGAACAATTCCCCTGCCGCGGACGTAGACCAGCGTATTTGCGGTGCCTAGATCAACCGCCATATCGCGACCAATAAATGACATCCGGCTTGGCTTTTGTTTGCTCACAAGAGACCTTTCTTAACTTACTTTGATAATTCAGGGAAGAAGATTTTGATTTCACGATCTGCAGACTCAGGAGAGTCCGAACCATGAACGATGTTTTGGACAACTTTTGTTCCTTGATCTCGAGCCAAATCTCCGCGGATCGTGCCAGGTTCTGCGACAGTTGGATCTGTTGCACCAGCAAGTTTTCGGAATCCTTCAATGACACGATTGCCTTCAGCAATCACTGCGACGATCGGACCTGACAACATGAACTCAACGAGTGGTTCGAAAAATGGTTTTCCTTCATGTTCGGCATAGTGACGAACCGAGAGCGCGCGATCTGCTTCTAACATCTTGAGCGCAGAAATCACATAACCTTTTTTTTCGACTCGGGAAAGCACTTCGCCTACCAAATTGCGCCTAACGCCATCGGGTTTGACCAAGATCAGAGTTCTTTCCATGGGGGAAGTGTATTAGGTACTTCCCAAGGCAAAGAATCGTGGGGTTTTGCCCCATAAAATCGAGAAATATGACGAATTAATTAGTGGGCGGGTTTGCCAGCATCGCGGCTCGAATGGCTTCACCCTTGCGTCCGATGACAAATGCACTCACCCAAAGCACAGCAAAGAGAGCACCCAAGAAGTACATGGCGGGAACAACCACTCCATAGCCGATCAGACAAAGCTGCCAGATTGAGCCGAGATACCACCCAGTCATATTTTTCATGACTCCAGCAGTCAGGAGAATTACGACCGCAAGGGCTCCGCCCAGCGAGAGTGCAAGTGCTCCGTGCTTTTCCATCGCCAAAAGCAAAGCGAATCCCATAACCAAAGATTCCATCGCAAGAACTGCGGATCCTAAGACTCTCACTCTATTGCACCAGAAATAGATCGGAGGATTGCTCGAGATTCGCCGGCAGTTACGACCGAACCGGTTATGACAACTGCAGAGATTCCTTCGCTGACCTGATTGATAAGAGTGCACTGTTCCATCGCATACGTGATTGCGCTGCGAAGATCGTTCTCTTTGAAAACCCGATCGGATCCAAATACCCCGACAGCAAGTTCGAAGAGAGCATCTACTGGTAGCGCGCGATCCGAACTGCTTTGTGTCACGACCAATCGGTCAATAATCGGTTCCAATTCCTGAAGTACTCCGAGCACATCTTTATCACCGAGTATTGCGACAACTCCAAATATGGATTCGAAATCAAATTCCTTCGCGAGGGTTGCGGCTAGAGCGTGCGCTCCATGAGGATTATGAGCTGCATCAACGATGACCGTGGGGTCACGATACAAAATCTCTAAGCGACCTGGAGAATCCACATTTGCAAATGCGCGTCGAACGATTTCGTCATCTAATTTAACCCCGGCGAAAGCCTCCGCAGCGGCGAGTGTGACTGCTGCATTAGTGGATTGGTGAGCGCCGTAAAGCGGGATAAAAATATCTTCGTACAAACCAAAGATGCCATTGATGGCGACGAGTTGGCCACCGACCGCTAGGTCGCGCCTTGCGACACTAAACTCAACTCCTTCGCGATATGGAATCGCAGCCCGCTCCAAGACTCGCGCCGTAAGTACAGTCGCGGCTTCAGGAGGTTGCGCGGCCATAACTACATGCGACTCTGGTTTGATGATGCCAGATTTCGTTAGCGCTATTTCTGCGATCGTATTTCCTAAATATTCCTGATGATCGAGTCCAATAGGGGTAATTACAGAGACCTGACTTTGAACGACATTGGTGGCATCCCACTCCCCCCCCATCCCCGCTTCGATAATGGCAATATCGACTGGAAATTCGGCAAAAGCTACAAATGCCAGCGCAGTCATCGCCTCAAAGAAGGAGATTGGATGCGGCTGACGGCTATCTATAAGGTCAAGATAGAGGGCGACATCGTTATACGTCGCGATCATTCCCTCCGGAGGAATCGGTAAACCATTAATGGAAATACGCTCCAGAAAGCTTTCAAGGTGCGGGCTGGTGTATCGACCCGTTCGGTAACCAAGTTCGCGGAACAAGGAATCAATCATGCGGGCGGTTGTGGTTTTTCCGTTAGTTCCCACAATGTGAATAGTTGGATAAGAAAGTTGTGGACTTCCTAAGGCATCACAAAGTGCCGCGATCCTATCTAGTGAAGGTTCCAGTCTGGTTTCAGGCCAGCGTTTCAACAACGCTTCATAAATTAAATCAAGCACTTGGAGATCTTCTGGTGATGTCATGATTTCTCTATTCGGAGGGTAGAGCAATTAGTGCTGCTTCAATGCGTTCAATATCGGCAGTTGTCATCTCTAAGCGTTCTCGAATTTCGGTCACTACAGCAAGCGGGGCTTTCGCCATGAAACCTTCATTTTCCAGTTTGACTTTTGCTGTTGCCAAATCTTTTTGTGCAGTTGCTAAATCTTTTGTTAACCGAGCTCGCTCAGCCACAAGGTCGATCGCTCCCGTTAAATCAAATTCAACTTTGACGGATCCGACTTCGATCTTTGCACTGTACTTTCCATCTGCACGGTCAGCTCGAACAATGAAACGGATAGCGTCTTCGTATTTTGCCAAATCTTCCAACCCAGAGAAGCGGGCAATGATTTTGACCGAGGGCTTAATTCCTTGATCATTTCTGAAACGGCGAATTTCGGTGATGATCTCTTGAATTGCGGCAACGCTCTTCAATGCTTTTTCGCTTTCGTGAGATGCCTGTTGTCTAGGCCAACTTGCAATAACAAGCGAGTCACCGCCTGTGAGGTTGCACCAAATTTCCTCGGTAATGAAAGGCATCACCGGATGGAGTAATCGCATCAACTGTTCAAGAACAAATCCAAGAACGCGAGATGTAGTCGCGCTATTACTTCCAGCAAAAGTGGACTTCGTGAGTTCGAGATACCAGTCGCATAAGTCATCCCAGGCGAAGTGATAAATAAGCTCCAGGGCTTTTGCAAATTCAAACGAATCTAAGAGCGCATCCGCTTCCACAACGGTCTCATTAAGGCGAACAAGAATCCATTGATCAATCAAGTTAAGCGAAGCAAAGGCCGGAAGTTCTCCTTCGGTCTGCGCACCATTGAGCATTGCAAAACGTGAGGCGTTCCAAAGTTTTGTGGCAAAATTTCGAGAACCCGCAATCCATTCTTCGGCGAGCGCCTGATCTGCTCCTGGATTTGCCATCCGAGCCAAAGTAAAGCGAAGCGCATCGGATCCATATTTGTCCATGAATTCAATGGGATCGATGCCATTTCCGCGGCTCTTCGACATCTTCTTGCCAAATTTGTCGCGGACTAGCCCATGGAGCGCAATTGTGTCGAAAGGTTGAACGCCATCCATGGCGTAGAGCCCAAGCATCATCATGCGGGCGACCCAGAAAAAGAGAATGTCATACCCCGTGACCAATACAGATGTTGGGTAAAACTTTTCAAGATCTGCGGTTTCGTTAGGCCAGCCGAGCGTCGAAAATGGCCAGAGCCCGGAAGAGAACCAGGTATCCAATACATCTGGATCTTGGGTATAGCCCGCAGGAGGTTCTTCTCCTGGGCCACAAACAACTACCTCATCATTAGGGCCGTAGAAAACTGGAATCCGGTGACCCCACCAAAGTTGCCTTGAAATACACCAATCGTGCATTCCATCAACCCAATCGAAGTACCGCGGAGCAAGCTCTTCAGGAGAAATATTTACGCGGCCATCACGAACAGCATCTCCAGCGGCCTTGGCAAGTGGACCGACTTTCACAAACCATTGTTTAGAAAGCAGTGGTTCAACAATTGTGTCGCAGCGGCTGCAGTGACCAACCGAGTGAAGGTATGGGCGCTTTTCTGCAACAACTCGTCCTTCGCGGCGAAGCTCTTCTACAACCGCAACGCGGGCAACAAATCGATCCATGCCATCGAACTCGGTGTTGGAACCTTCCATCACGGCATGAATATTCATGATGATAGGCATTTCGATTCCGTGGCGTGACGCCATCTCAAAGTCATTTGGATCGTGAGCACCAGTAACTTTTACAGCGCCAGTTCCAAAATCTGGATCGACCAATTCATCGGCGATAATCGGAATCCATCGGTTAGCGAGCGGAAGCAAAACTTTTTTACCGATGAGGTGTGCGTATCGTGGATCATCGGGATGAACCGCAACGGCGCCATCACCGAGCATTGTTTCTGGACGAGTGGTGGCGACCGTTATCTGAAGATCATCGTCGCCATAACGGACCGAAACAAACTCCCCTTCAACATCCGAGTGTTCAACTTCGATATCAGAAAGGGCGGTAAGGCAACGGGGACACCAATTGATAATTCTTTCGGCGCGATAAATTAATCCATCGTCATAAAGTCGTTTGAATATTGTGCGGACCGCGAGTGAGAGACCTGGATCCATAGTAAATCGTTCGCGAGTCCAGTCCACACTGGCGCCTAATCGTTTCATTTGATCGAGAATCAAGCCACCGGATTCGGCCTTCCACTCCCAGACTTTTTCAACAAACTTTTCGCGACCCAAGTCATGACGCGAGGTTCCCTGGGCGGCCAACTGCTTCTCAACGAGGTTTTGAGTGGCAATCCCAGCGTGATCCATTCCTGGTAACCAGAGCGCTTCAAAGCCCTTCATCCGCTTCATCCGGATCAAAATGTCCTGCAAGGTGAGGTCGAGCGCATGACCAATATGAAGTGATCCCGTGACATTTGGAGGTGGGATCACAATTGTAAAAGGAGGTTTATCTGAGGCGGCATCCACAGTGAAGTACCCAGCGTCAATCCACTTTTGGTAGAGCCCAGGCTCTATGTCTGCAGGAGAGAAACTTGGAGCAAGCTCCGGACGCTCATTCATAAGGAGAGAGTCTAGATTAAGTTAGGCGCTCTTCTCTTCGGCACGCTTTTCACTCTTAACTGCCCGCTTTGGACCACTCCCACGATTAATGTAGGTCGGAATCGCTTGCTTCAACACGACCTCTGGAGTGATGACCACCCGCTCAACCTCTTTAAGGGACGGCACTTCATACATGACCCCGAGCAAGGTGTCTTCCATAATTGCCCGCAAGCCACGTGCACCTGTTCCACGTTTGATCGCGAGATCGGCTACTACCTCAAGTGCTTCAGGGGTGAATTCAAGTTCAACACCGTCAATGTCAAATAGCCGTTGATACTGCTTGATCAACGCATTCTTTGGTTCGGTAAGAATTTGCATGAGGGCGGCTCGATCCAAGTTTTCAACACTGGTCAAGATTGGTAGTCGTCCGATGAATTCTGGAATCATCCCAAACTTAAGCAAGTCTTCGGGCATAACGTCTCCGAAGATATCGATCTTGTCGAGTTCGGATTGAGATTGAAGCGTCGCATTAAAGCCTACTCCTGCTTTGCCTTTGCGCCCTTCAATTATTTTTTCAAGACCGGCGAAAGCTCCACCAACGATGAACAGAATATTGGTGGTATCGATTTGTAGGAATTCCTGATGCGGATGTTTGCGACCACCTTGAGGTGGAACCGAAGCCGTCGTGCCTTCCAAAATCTTGAGCAGAGCTTGCTGCACTCCCTCACCAGACACGTCACGGGTGATCGATGGATTTTCGGATTTGCGGGCGACCTTATCGATTTCGTCAATGTAAATAATTCCAGTTTCGGCTTTCTTTACATCGAAATCTGCCGCCTGAATTAACTTCAACAAAATATTTTCTACATCTTCGCCAACGTATCCAGCCTCCGTGAGCGCCGTAGCGTCAGCGATTGCGAATGGCACATTGAGCATGCGAGCTAATGTTTGCGCAAGAAGCGTCTTGCCACATCCAGTTGGACCCAAAATCAAGATATTCGATTTTGCGAGCTCTACGGATTCTTCCCGACTACCGATATCTGATTGAACACGCTTGTAATGGTTGTATACGGCAACAGACAATGATTTCTTCGCGCGATCTTGTCCGACGACATATTGATCAAGAAAAGAATAAATTTCTTGTGGTTTTGGAACTTCGGTTAGTCCAAGTTGTGTTGTTTCGTTGAGTTCTTCAATAATAATTTCATTGCAAAGGTCAATACATTCGTCGCAAATATAAACGCCTGGGCCTGCAATTAATTTCTTAACTTGCTTTTGAGTTTTGCCACAGAAGGAGCACTTGAGCAGGTCGCCGGTTTCGCCAATACGAGTGGTCATGGAATAAGGGTAGGCGTAATCGCAAAAGGCGGGGTGAATTTATCCACCCCGCCTGTTCGCTTATAGAAGAATTAAAGCGGCAATTAAGATTTAATCGCTTTACGGCTCGCAAGTACCTGGTCGATGATTCCGTATTCGACGGCTTCCGCGGCAGTCAAGATCTTGTCGCGTTCAATATCCTTGGAAACTTCTTCGACGGTCTTCTTGGAATCCTTTGCCAGCATTTTCTCCAAGAGAGAACGCATGCGCATAATTTCTGCTGCTTGGATTTCGATATCGGAACCTTGTCCACCGCCCTCTGAGTAAGGTTGATGAATCAAGATACGAGCATTTTCAAGCGCCATGCGCTTTCCTTTTGCTCCACCCGCGAGGAGAACTGCGGCAGCAGATGCAGCTTGTCCCAAACAAATAGTCATCACATCAGGACGAACAAATTGCATCGTGTCGTAAATCGCCGTCAACGCTGTAAATGATCCACCTGGAGAGTTGATGTACATCATGATGTCGCGGTCTGGATCCATTGACTCGAGAGTTAAGAGCTGAGCCATCACGTCATTTGCAACGGTGTCATCGATAGGTTGACCCACAAAGATAATCCGCTCTTCGAAGAGCTTCGTGTATGGATCTAAACGCTTGTAACCGTACGAAGTTTTTTCCTCGATGGTTGGCAAAACATAACGACTAGTTATTTCCTGCGCGTTGTTCATCTCGTTTTTCATGCTGTTCCACCACTTCCAGAAACTTGTCCCGCAGAGCGAACTACGTGATCGATTAATCCATATTGCTGGGCCTCTTCGGCATCGAACCAACGATCGCGATCAGAATCTTCCGTTATCTTTTCGACGGTTTGTCCGGAATGGAAAGCGATGAGTTCAGCCATCTTGCGCTTTGTGTATTTCATCTGATCGGCTTGAATTTTGATTTCGGTCGCCGTGCCACCGATTCCACCCAATGGTTGATGCATCAGGACACGAGCATTTGGAAGCGCGTAGCGCTTACCTGCCGCCCCCGCAGTAAGCAGGAATTGACCCATGGAAGCAGCTAGACCCATAGTCACCGTTGCCACATCATTTTTGATGTATTGCATCGTGTCATAAATGGCCATTCCGGCTGAAACAGAGCCGCCCGGTGAATTGATATACAAGAAAATGTCTTTCTCTTGATCCTCGGCGGCAAGGAGCAACATTTGAGCGGCAATGGCGTTTGCCATGTTGTCTTCAACTTGACCGACCATAAAAATAATACGTTCGCGAAGCAGACGTTGATAGACCTGATCGTCTAATCCACCCGCAAACTGAGCCGCTGAACGTGCGGTAATTGGATCCACTATTCCTCCTGACAGCAACGCTGAATAGCCAGCATTAACTCCTGTAATGACAGTAACAATCTTTCGGGGCTAACGCTTCCCAAATACAGCCACTTTCACGCGCAGGGTGTTCGCCCTGAGAGAAGTGTTATTCGGCTGAATCGGCAGCTTCCGCCAGAGCGTCAGAAACGGCAGGCATGACTGACTTAGGGCGCAACAACTCAAGATCTACGCTCTTTCCAGATTTTGTGACAACTTTTACTCGTCCTAAGACTGAAGCGAGCGCTTTAGCGCGGGCAACTTCGGAAACCATGGTCGCCCCTTGCCCATTCATCGTAACTTCCTGAATGAACTCATCTGGGCTCACACCGTAACGCTGGGATTGGCGAATCATGTACTCGGTCAATTCGTTCTCGTTCACCGAAACGTTTTCGGCTGAAACGATGGTGTCCAAAATAATCTCGTAAGTGAGTTGCTTCTTTGTTTGCTCGGTAACTTCTTCACGATGAGCTGTATCTTCTAAGCGACCTTCACCTTCCAAGTGGTGATTGACTTCATCATCAATCAAATTTTGAGGAAGCGGAACGTTGAGCGTTTCTACCAGTGTTTCGACAAGTTGATCGCGTGCCTTTGCCCCTTGTTCAAGGCTCTTTACCCGCTCAAGTCGAACCTGGAGATCGCTTTTTAGTTCTGCGAGCGTATCGAACTCTGATGAAAGCTTTGCGAAGGCATCATCGAGCGGAGGCAACTCCCTGTGCTTGACCGCCTTGACGGTGACATCAACTTCACCCTGTTGGCCCTCAGGGAGACCGACGAGTGAGGTCGTAAAGCGCTTACCTTCTCCAGCCGCTAATCCAATAAGTGCCTCATCGAGTCCATCAACCATGCTATTTGAACCAACTTCATATGAAATATCGTTCACGGTGCCGCCATCAAGTGGCTTTCCCTCCGAGGACGCGATCAGATCAATCGTGACAAAGCTGCCAGTTTCGATGGCGCTTTCAACGGTCGTCAGTGTTCCAAAACGAGCGCGCAACGCATCAACTTGCTCATCAATTTCTGAATCCCCGACCACTACATCGTCAACCGTGATCGTTAATTCTGAAAAATTAGGAAGTGAAATATCAGGTCGGACATCAACTTCAACCGTGAAAGTAAACTTCTCTTTATCAACCAACTCCGTGATATCAACGAGCGGACGACCTATGGCCAGAATGGAATGCTCGTTCTTGGCTTGAGTATAAAAATCACCTAACGAAAGATTGATGGCCTCATCGAGAACGGCAGCGCGTCCAACACGCTGCTCTACTAGGGCAGCAGGCACTTTCCCTTTGCGGAAGCCCGGGACGTTCAGCTTCTCTGCAAAAGCCTTATTGGCCTTTGCCAAATACGGAGCTAGCTCTTCAAAGGTTACGTCGATTGATAATTTCGCACGAGTATCGCTGAGTTTTTCTACGGCGCTTTTCACGAAGGCCCTTTCGACAGGTAGGTCTGATTTCTGGTCGGGGCGGGGAGATTCGAACTCCCGGTCTCCTGCTCCCAAAGCAGGCGCGCTAGCCACTACGCTACGCCCCGTCGGCGTAAGTGAGGAGTCTAAGGGTAGAAGTTCACAACTCCCAACCAGAGCC
>CAIYQS010000024.1 GCA_903928395.1 uncultured Actinomycetes bacterium
AACTTTATTTGGAAGGTTTATTTATTCTTGCTGCAGAAATCATTCTGTATTGGCGATTTGTGATACCTATCTTTCGCTTCTTTAAACATGATTTGCGAATTTATAAGATAGTCGATGAAGGCGCGGGACTGGTTTCCCTCGTCATGCGCGGCCACAACTTAGATCGAATGAAGGCACAAGGCGGGCAATTTTTTAGTTGGCGGTTTGTTACGCCAGGGCATATGTGGGTTGCTCATCCATATTCCTTGTCAGCGACCCCAACCAATTCTGAATTCAAAGTGACCGTTAAAAACTTAGGAGATGGTTCTGGCTCGGTTCGCGATCTCAAGCCAGGAACTCGGGTGTTTTTTGAGGGTCCATTTGGAATTTTTACGGCAAGGAAAGTCACTCGTGGTCTTGGACATGTAGTTCTTGTTGGAGGAGGAGTGGGCATAGCTCCACTTCTCTCGCTGATGGATGAGTTTGAGGATTCCGTCGAAATTGACGTGTTGTTCCGAGTATCTACCGAAGAAGAAATAGTTATGAACCGTGAATTGGATGCCTTGGCAAGAAAGCGGAATGCCAAGGTGCACTACTTAGTTGGGTCAAGGAAGAAGCACCCGATGACCGCCAAAGACATCATGAAATACGTACCCAGCTTTCGGTATAGCGATGTTTATGTATGTGGCCCTACGCCCCTTGTCGAAGCGGTGCGAGAGGCGGCACACGCGTGCGGCGTTCCAAAGAATCGCTTCCACTCGGAAATATTTGAATTTCATGCAAGTTAGAACTCGTTACGAAAGGGCGGTGGAGTAATGGGCGCAACCAAAGCCACGTTAATCGTGGTTGGAACTTTAGGGGGATTGGGTGCAGTTCTGGCTTATTCCCCGCCTCATCAAAGTTTGAATCTGGGAGGTAATCTCAAGGGATTAGGTGGAGGGGGAGTTCCTTCATCTACCCCGACCCCTACGCAAACAGAATCGACGGCTCCAACGGTTGTTTCAACTCCTGCGGCGACGCCTACCCCAACTGTTGCAACCACTCCCGTAAAGAATACTCCGGCTCCGAAGCAAACTGCAGTGAAGTCAAAGCCAAAACCAAAACCAGTGGTGCCCAAAAAAACTGTCCCACCAGCACCTAAATTAATTAACGGAACATTTTCGGGCGCGACATCTCAGACCGTTTACGGACCGGTTCAAGTTCAAATTGATGTCAAGGATTCCAAGATTGTTGCGGCGCGGGCTCTGCAATTACCATCGGGCACGCCCTTGGATGCACAAATTGACGCTCAAGCGGTACCGATCTTAGTTAGTGAAACTGTCGCGGCGTCTTCGTCAGATATTCAAGGTGTGAGCGGCGCGAGTTACACCTCGCAAGGTTGGTATGACTCTTTAGTTAGCGCTCTAGCGAATGCGGGTTTATAAAATGTCGTCTCCATTTAAGAAAATTGTCGGTGCCACTGCGGTAGGAGCGATTTCTATTGTCGAACTCCTCCATTTGCAACAAGCCAGCGCTACTCCCGTCAGCTTTACCGGCTCTACATACCAAAATCCGCGGGGTGGAAATGTTCAAGTTTCTATCACCGTCGATGGTGCAAGCGGGATTTATAGGATCACTGGGATATCAACACCGGTTCAACCAACAGGTCAAAATGCATCCTACGCAAATTATGCAATACCAACTTTAGTCAACGAGGCTTTGGCGGCTCAGAGCGCATCGATTAGTGGAGTATCCGGCGCGTCTGAAATTTCTTCTGCATGGAAATCTTCTCTTTCTTCAGCAATCGCTGCAGCGGCAGCTGCGGGTGAGGTAGTAGGCCAAGCATCAGTAGCTCCAACGCCAACCCCAACTCCGAGCGCATCGGCTGCACCCACTCCCGGCGCTACCACCCCTGCCCCTGGCGCAACGACCCCCGCAGGAAATCAAGGTCCAACGGTTGGGCCGGTTCCAACAACAATTCCAACTTCCGTAGCCGTTGCACCTATTTATTACCCTCTTAACTTGCCTGGGTATGTGGGACCCACTTCTGGTCCCAATTTGACGGGCTACTTGAGCCAGATTTCCAGCATTCTCTCGCTGTTGGCTAGAAATGGGGGAGAAGGAAGCAGTACATCTATAACAAATGCCCGAAATGCGTTAACCGCTCTTCAGACTCAAATGACTGCAGATTCAAATCAGCCTCAGTCTTCCTCAGGAATGGCAACTTACATTGCGTTCATGAATACGCAGATCGCCTTTGTTACGGCTCAAGCAAATCAAGCAATTGCTGATTATTACGCCAAGGTCGAAATTGCCGCTAATAAATTATTTGTAGATGCTCAAGCCTCCGCGGCTGCGATAAGTGCCTCGCCTGCACCAACCGTCACTGTCACCGTCACTGCAACCCCGACTCCAACTCCATCTCCCGCGGTCATCTATAAACCAGGTGGGGTAATTAAGAAGACTTTCACGTGTATAAAAACCGTTGCAGGCAAAACAACGACGAAAATAATCAAAGCTGTCATCGTGAAGTGCCCTACTGGCTTTAAGTTACTCAAAAAGTAGGAAATCGTCAGGGAACCGTAAGGTGCCACCCATAATTTCCCGATATCAGGGAGATTTCCTCTTCCAAAAGCCCTAGATCTTTAGTACGGTTCCAGCACTTTGAGATGCTGCGCTTAGCATTTTGATCTTGGACGAGGGGCAGCTCATCTATGCGACGCGATAAGACGCCGCTCAAAAGAACCGTGCGCCAGTACCTTATATTTCTGCTCTCAATTTCAGTCTCTCTGGTTGCATTATCAACTCCCGCCGCATTCGCAGACAATCCGCCCTGTTATACAGTCGTGAGCGGAGTACTTACCGATGGCACCGCCTGTTCCGGCGATCTGGTGATCGACTCAAGCGTTACATCGATCGGAGATGGTGCATTTCAAGCAGTCACCGCCCTAACGTCAGTAGTTATTCCAACCACCGTTACGTCAATTGGACTTCGTGCTTTTGAAAACGACACTTCCCTCACATCCGCATTAATTCCAAGTAGCGTCGTCTCTATCGGTGCCTGGGCATTTTCTGGTGACAAAGCGCTAACTTCTATTTCTATTCCAAATGGCGTCTCAATTATTAGCCCTGAAACTTTCGCAGGTGACACCGCTCTTGCATCTGTAACGTTACCAAACAGCGTCACATCCATCGGTTACGGTGCATTTAGTAACGACACATCTCTCGGTTCTATCAATATTCCGAACAGTGTAACTTCGATAGGAACTGGTGCATTTACTGGTGACACTGCGCTGATCTCGGTAATTATACCTAATAGTGTGGTCGGGACTTTTGGCGATGCATTTTCGGGCGAAACATCGGTTACTTCGATTGTCATTTCGGATGGAATCACTTCAATAGATCCCGGTGCATTCAATGGTGATTCTGCACTCACTTCAATTGCGATTCCAAATGGTGTGACTTCTATTGGTTCGACTGCCTTTATTAACAACACATCCCTCACCTCGCTTGTCATCCCCGATAGCGTTACTTCAATAGGATCCAATGCGTTTGGCTATACCAATAACGGTTTAGACACGGCTCTCAGTTCCGTCACCTACTGCGGTTCAAATTCTGTTGTCTTGACCTATCCGTATCCCAACGGCGTTACACCTTCTTGTCCAGGCGGTGACACCGTTACCTTTGACAGCAATGGCGGCACTGGCAACATGGCGAGCGAGACTTCGACCGTTGCGGCAGCTATCACTACAAATACTTTCTTGCGTACCGACTACACCTTCACTGGATGGAATACCACCCCCAATGGCAGTGGACTTGCCTTTGGCGACGGCGCTACCTTCAACTTCACAGGTGGAGATATCACTCTCTATGCGCAATGGGCGATCAATACCTACCCTTACTTCATCAGTTTTGATCCTGATGCCGGTTCTGGAACTATGCCCGATGAAAATGGAAATGACTCCACAGTAACTTTAAACAGCAATTTGTTCGTACCTCCAGCTGGCGAACATTTCACTGGGTGGCTAGGGGATAACTCCATTCTCTACGGCGATGGCCAGACAATCCCTATCACCGCATATTTGTCTCTGGGGCTGACAGCGCAATATGCGGCAAACCCACACACTTATTCAATCTCCTTTGACCCAGGCCGAGGTTCTGGATCCATGGGTGGTCAAACTGGAAATGATTCGTCTGTATTGCTGAGCCCAAATTCTTTCATTGCACCTACTGGGGAACAATTTAACGGTTGGTTAGGAAGTGACGCTGTTTCCTATACGGACGGCCAAAGGATTCCATTAGGCGCAGATCTGACGCTCACACTTACAGCCGAGTGGACTCCCGTTTTTTCAGGTCCGACCGTTACCTTTGATGCAAATGGCGGTAGTGGAACCATGGCTCCGGAAACTGGAACCTCTACTCAGCCACTAACTTCCAACACTTTCACGAACGGTTCACTTTATTTTTCTGGTTGGAACACTGCTCCTGACGGTTCAGGACTAAATTTTGCTAATAATGACAATTACTCTTTCAACGTCAGCATCACTCTGTATGCCCAATGGATTGTCCCGATCATTTTCACTTTTGATGCAAATGGCGGCACGGGAACCATGCCGGCCGAAATGGGACAGGGGTACACGCAACTTAACGCAAATACGTTTACAAATCCTGGGAAGATATTTCTTTACTGGAGTAATACTCCTGATGGACAAGGTCCAATTTCTTATGTCGATCACACGCAGTACGCAAACTTCAATCAAAGTCTGGCGCTCTATGCGCAATGGGCCTCAACCCTACCTGTGGTTACATTCGACCCAAATGGCGGTAGTGGATCCATGGATCCTCAAACTTTGGGTAGCCCAGGTGCGCTAAATACAAATACCTTTACCCGAGACGGGTTCACGTTTGATGGTTGGACAAGCAACGCCGATGGATCTGGAACTTTTTATACCGACAACGGGTACCTTGCAACAAATTCAGATCTAACTCTCTATGCCTTGTGGTCTCAGATCTTTACTGTCACATTCAATAACAATGGTGCGACTTCTGGAACAGTGCCAGATCCGGTTTCATACAACGATGGCGATACCGTCACCATTGATGCCAGCAATACTGGGGTTCTAGCTCACGCAGGTCAGACTTTCTTTGGATGGTCTGGAATGAATAACGGCACACCTGTCTTCATTGGCGATCCATCCTTATACGGGACGGGTGCGCCCAAGAGTTTTGTGATTCATGGCAACATCACTCTTTATGCTCAGTTTGTTTACGATAATTACCTATTATTTGATAATAACGGTGGAACTGGTATGTTCTGTTCCACGACATAGTTGACAGATGTGGCGAGACATAGTTGACACTTTGGGATGTTACAGAGTCCCCGTCCTAATGCCTTTTCTCAAGTAATT
>CAIYQS010000025.1 GCA_903928395.1 uncultured Actinomycetes bacterium
CACCCCTACCAACTAGGTACTTACCTAGCGTTAATTGGGCTCTGGTACGAAACTTCTCCCATGGCAATTGATACCTCAGACAATGGCGTCTTTTCAAAAGGTCGGGCAAAGTTAACGGCTCGCACGCTTCGAACCGATAAATGGTGGTTACAGCCCTTAATTACGGTTGTCGTACTTCTCTCATTTATTGTGTACGCAACTTTTCGGGCTTTCGAAAATGGAAAATATTTCGCAGAGCCTTTGATCTCTCCATTTTATTCACCATGTCTTTCAACAGATTGCGTGACTGGCTCCCCATCTTTCGTTGGGACGATCTTTGGCACTTACCATCTCTTTGGAATGACGGTTTCTCCTTCACTCTTCATTTTGATATTTCCACTCGCTTTTCGGATGACTTGCTATTACTACCGCAAGGCGTACTACCGTTCATTTTGGATGTCACCACCTGCCTGCGCGGTTGCCGAACCTCATGCCAAGTACACTGGTGAAACTCGCGCACCACTAATTCTGCAAAACGGTCATCGCTACGCGTTTTATGCCGGTCTAATCTTTAACACCTTTCTTACCATTGATGCCTTCGCCGCATTTAGAAATGAAAAGGGACAATGGGGGCACATGTCCATTGGCACCTTGGTATTACTTGCAAATGCAACCTTCTTGTGGCTGTATTCATTGTCTTGCCACACCTGCCGACATACGGTTGGCGGACGACTCCGCAATTTCTCGAAACACCCGATTCGCTACAAACTCTGGACTTGGGTTTCTATTTTGAATCATAAGCATCAGAATTTTGCTTGGATCTCACTCTTCGGAGTAGCGCTCGCAGACTTGTATGTCCGCCAGGTTTCTGGCCATTCCATCCGCAATCTCTACTTCTTCTAAAGGTTAACAAAAATGACTCAGAATATTGAACGTCACAAGTATGACATTGTTGTTATTGGTGCCGGTGGTGCTGGCCTTCGTGCGGCGGTTGAAGCTCGCGAAGCTGGTTTGTCTGTCGCGATTGTCTGCAAATCTTTATTTGGCAAAGCGCACACCGTGATGGCTGAAGGTGGGGCTGCCGCCTCGATGGGAAATGTCAACGATAACGATAACTGGATGGTGCATTTTAGAGACACCATGCGCGGTGGCAAATTCCTTAACCATTACCGGATGGCAGAACTCCACGCTAAAGAAGCCCCCGATCGCATTTGGGAATTAGAAACGTGGGGTGCGCTCTTTGATCGCACTAAAGAAGGCAAGATTTCGCAACGTAATTTTGGTGGCCACGAGTATCCACGGTTGGCACACGTGGGAGATCGCACAGGTCTGGAATTAATTCGAACCATGCAACAAAGAATTGTCGCGTTGCAACAAAAAGATCAAAGAGATACCGGTGACGCCGAAAAGAACATTAAAGTTTTTGCGGAAGTAACCATCACTGAAATTCTTAAAGAGAATGGCAAAATTGCAGGTGCATATGGATATCGCCGTAGCAATGGCGAAGAAATTCTCTTTGAAGCTCCTGCCGTCATTATCGCAACAGGTGGCGTAGGTAAGACATTTAAAATTACTTCTAACTCTTGGGAGGGGACTGGCGATGGACATGCGCTAGCCCTCAAGGCGGGTGCCAACCTGGTTGATATGGAGTTTTTACAGTTTCATCCAACTGGAATGGTGTGGCCACTTTCGGTCAAAGGGCTTCTCGTTACCGAGTCGGTACGCGGTGAAGGCGGAATTCTGACTAATACCGCCGGTGAAAGATTCATGTTCAAATACATTCCCGATGTATTTAAGGACAAGTATGCCGATAACGAAGCTGAAGCCGATCGATGGTATGTGGATCAGGATAACAACCGTCGCCCTCCAGAGCTGTTGCCACGTGATGAAGTTGCTCGTGCGATTAATTCCGAAGTTAAGGCTGGCCGCGGAACAGAACATGGTGGAGTTTTTCTTGATGTCTCAAAGCGTTTATCAGCAGAGATAATTAAGAAGCGGCTTCCATCGATGTGGCATCAGTTCTATGAACTTGCCGGTGTCGATATTACAAAAGAACCAATGGAAGTTGGACCGACGTGTCACTATGTGATGGGTGGAGTCGAAGTTGAACCGGATTCTGCTGCAGCGGTAGGTGTGGATGGTCTCTTTGCCGCTGGAGAAGTAGCAGGAGGAATGCATGGTTCCAATCGCCTAGGTGGAAACTCCCTCACTGATTTATTGGTATTTGGACGGCGTGCTGGAATGGGCGCGGCTAATTATGTAAAGACTCATGGTGCAAATCCAGTAAGCGATGCGACTATTGAAAAAGCAGCTGCACGGATAGCGGCTCCCTTTACTCGCACCGGCGGCGAAAATGCTTATGCACTTCATCAAGAACTACAAGAAGTTACCCATAATCTGGTCGGAATAATTCGAACCGGCCCTGAACTAAGTGAGGCAATTGAAAAAATTGCAGAGCTCCGCAAACGGAGTGCAAATATTTCTGTTTCGGGTGACCGAGTGTTCAATCCAGGATTCCATTTGGCATTCGATTTGGACAATATGTTGTTAGTCGCCGAAAGTACCGCTAAGTCAGCACTGCTACGGCAAGAATCTCGAGGCGGCCATACTCGCGATGACTTCCCCGGAATGAATTCAACGTGGCGTCAGGTCAACCACATTTCTAGTTTTGATGGGGAACAGGTCAATATCAAGGCGCAACCGTTGCCAGTTCTTCCAAAAGAACTTTTTGATCTCTTCGACGTTCACGAACTTGAGAAGTACATGACCCCGCAGGAAATTGCGAAAGGTGGTTCCAACTAATGGCACGCACTCTTAAGTTACGCATTTGGCGTGGAAATGACAAAGATGGCGCTTTACAAGATGTGAGCGTCGAGGCAAATAGCGGCGAGGTTGTGTTAGACATCATTCATCGAGTGCAGGCAACCCAAATGGGTGATTTGGCGGTTCGTTGGAATTGCAAAGCAGGTAAGTGTGGCTCGTGTTCGATGGAGATCAATGGCAAGCCGCGCCTGGCCTGCATGACTCAGATTTCGGCTTATCCGGAAGATGAAGTTATCACGATCACGCCACTTCGTGCTTTCCCAGTAATTAAAGATTTGGTTACAGACGTATCTTTCAATTACAAGAAGGCAATGGAAGTACGAGCCTATGAACACCCAGTTGACCTTAAGCCAGGTGACGCTCGGATGGAACAAGTTGATGTGGAACGCTCACAGGAATTCCGTAAATGCATCGAATGTTTCTTGTGTCAGGACACCTGCCATGTGATCCGTGATCACGAAGAAAACAAGAAGTCTTTCGCTGGCCCTAGATTCTTTATCCGAATCGCCGAACTCGATATGCATCCACTAGATACGCTGCGGAATCGGAAGCAAACGGCCCAACAGGAGCACGGTCTTGGGATGTGCAACATCACCAAATGCTGTACCGAGGTTTGTCCAGAACACATCCGCATCACTGATAACGCAATTATCCCGATGAAGGAGCGCGTCGTGGACGTTAAATACGACCCACTCCGCTGGCTAGGCTCGGTTATTAGAAAGCGAGACGGTATTCTTTAAGCATGAGAATATTCGTTCGTTGGGGAGTATTGGCATTAGCTGTTTGGGCCGCAACCGGGTTAGTCCCGGGAATCAAAGTCCATGGAGGTGCTTGGGACTATCTCTGGGTCGCCCTGATCTTCTCCCTGATAAATACTTTTTTGGGTTCTTTCTTAAAACTCATGACACTTCCCGCCGTAATTCTGAGCGCTGGTCTCTTCTTGATTGTGATCAATGCCGCAATGCTTGAAGTTACCACTCATATTAGTAGCGCATTGACCATTACGACGTTTTGGTCCGCAATCTTTGCCTCGATAATAATTAGCCTTGTATCAGGAATTGGTTCACGATTGACCTCAAAGCGAAATTGGAGATAAGAACTCTCTCTGTTGTTTCGTTCGGCGGAATAGTTGGATCGCTAGCTCGCTGGGGAACTTCCTTATTAATTGTTGATCATGGTTTTCCATGGGCTACATTGCTTGTCAATTATGTGGGCGCAGTTCTATTAACTGTGATCGTTTTGTATGCAAGGCACCACGATGATCCACGTTGGTGGTGGCGGCCAGCCCTAGGTACCGGCTTTTGCGGTGGATTTACGACGTATTCTGCTTTTGCCGTGAAAATCGATCAGTACCTCAACGCACATAACTACCATTCAATTATTTTATATGCCCTTGCGTCGCTAGTTGGAACATTTATTTTGGTTTTTGCAACTAACGAATATTTTGATTCGCGCTGGGCTAAAAAGTGAGAGTACTGCTCATAAGTTTGGGTGCTGGAGTAGGTGCGCCACTTCGCTACCTAATTGATAAAAATTTACGTAAGACTCGGATAAATCTTCTGCCTTTGGAAACTTTGTTAATCAATGTTCTGGGTTCATTTGTATTAGGAGTCACTGTGCACCGTTCCGCCAATATCGGGTACTTGTTTGGAACGGGATTTGCTGGCGCATTTACTACGTGGTCAGCATTTGCACTTGAAACCCACGATCTCTTTAAAACCAAGAAGCATTGGATTGCATGGAGTTATCTGGGCCTGACCCTCACTTTAGGAGTGTGTGCGGCAGCGGTAGGGAATGCTTTAACGTAATAAGTTCTCTACCCATACCTCAACTTCGTGGGGATGACTTGGTATTGCTTTACTTAATACTTTTGACCCCGACTTGGTTACCAGTACGTCATCTTCAATACGTACTCCGATTCCGCGATACTCCGGCGGAAACATCAGATCATCGGGCTGGATGTAAATGCCAGGCTCAACGGTCAGAACCATGCCCTCTTTGAGTTCTCCGTCGTAGTAACTTTCACGACGGGCTTGCGCACAGTCGTGCACGTCCAGACCGAGCATGTGGCCAGTACTGTGCACCGTCCAACGTCGATGGAATCCAGCATCAGGCGCTAGCGACTCTTGCGCGCTGACAGGGAGCACCCCAATTTTTTCAAGCCCCTTGGCTATGACCTCCATTGCGGCGAAGTGAAATGCGTTCCAGTGAGCGCCAGGTTTTACCGCCTCAATTCCAGCGCGTTGTGCTTCATAGACCAAGGTATAAATTTTCAATTGCTCAGGAGAAAACTTGCCGTTGATTGGAATGGTGCGAGTGATATCGGCGGTATACATCGATTCAACTTCAACACCCGCATCGATCAGAATGAGTTCCCCAGGGCGCACATCCCCATCATTTTTAATCCAATGCAATACACAGGCGTGTGCTCCTGCTGCAGCTATGGTGTCATAACCCAATTCATTTCCCTCTAACCGAGCGCGACCATAGAACGCAGCCTCAACAATTCGCTCGCCTCGCTTTCCAGAAGCCGCTGCTGGAAATGCTCGGATCATGTCGTTAAATCCTCGCGCCGTAATGTCTATTGCTTTTTGAAGTTCGGCAATTTCATATTTATCTTTAATGAGTCTTAGTTCGGCAATTTCTTCTGTCAAGCGCGCTTCTCTTTTTTTGTGCTTTTCAAATAATGAGTCAACAACTGGATCTACTCCGCGAATGGCTAAGGTTCCAATTTGATTCTGTGCTAATTCTTGCAGGGTATCGATATGTCGAACCGTGATTCCATATCTACCCTCCGTCTCTTCAGCGGAGAGCCTGCGACCAACCCAAAATTCTCCATGACGACGGTCTGAATGAAACTCTGAAGTATTTCGCGGTGAACGCGGGTGAATATAGAGGTAGGCATCATGACCTTTGCGTGATGGTTCCAGTACCAACACTGAATCTGGCACGCAGTCACTTGCAACAATCCCGGTTAAATAGGCAAAGGCAGAGTGCGCTCTAAATTTGTAATCCGTGTCATTACTTCTAACCTTGAAAGTGCCCGCAGGAAAAACTAGTCGAACGCCGGGGTAGAGCGCTCCAATTTTTGAACGCCGAACAGCCGCGTATTTGACTACCTCTGCAGCTTTTACATTATCTAAGGCCGAGTCGGCCCAGTTCTTAGCCATAAATTCTGCGAGGGCCTCGCCCTTTGGAATGTCATGTCCTTGGGTTGCAGGTGCGCGATGAGGAATCTTGGTCATGCGGCTAGAGTACTAGTCGGGTACTAGGCTTGATGTATGTCATTACAGAGTTTCCAAGCGGTCAATCCTGCAAGCGGGCAAGCTTTTGGCGCAGAATATCCAGAAAATACGCATGAAGAAGTGCGCAATGCCATCAGCCGTGCGGCTTCAACCAAAACTTCCTTTGCTGCACTCACCTTATCTGCCCGCAGTAATTTGCTCGAAAAGATTGCCGCCGAAGTAGAGCAAATTCGCCCTCAATTGGTTTCGATTGCCCAACTAGAAACTGGATTACCAGAAGCCCGGATCAATGGCGAAATTTCTCGAACAATCGTGCAATTGCAGGCATTCGCTGCGATGGTCAAAACCGGGGTGCAGCTAAGCGCGACCATTGACCTGGCAGATCCTGATTACAAGCCAGTTGCTCGGCCAGATATTCGAAAAGTAAACCTCCCTATTGGCGTTGTTGCGGTCTTCGGTGCATCCAATTTTCCTTTTGCTTACTCCGTGATTGGAGGGGATAGCGCGGCTGCGCTGGCGGCGGGCTGTCCTGTAGTTGTAAAGGCGCACCCCTCGCATCCAGGTACTTCCGAATTAACCTATAACGCTGTTCAAGCAGCCCTGTTGGCAACAGGTTTATCTGCCGATGTGTTTTCTATGGTTCAAGGTCGTAGGCCAGAGATAACACACTGGATCGCCCTTGCGCCAGAAGTTGCGGCGATCGGATTCACTGGGTCCGCGCTCGTGGGTCAATTACTTGTTGAATTGAGTCAGACTCGAAAGGTACCCATTCCAGTTTTTGCAGAGATGGGGAGTCTTAATCCCGTCTTCGTTACCAAGTCTGCACTTGCCGAACGTGGAACTGCCATCGGGGAAGCAATTTTTGACTCCGCAACGTTGGGCTCTGGTCAGTTCTGCACCAAACCTGGATTAGTTTTTCTTGGCGGCGATAGTGATGATTTCGTAAATGCGCTTCGAGCAAAAATGAATTCTGTAACTGCGCAACCGCTTCTCAATAAAGGAATTGCAGAACGCTATAACAACGCAATATCCGAACTCGCGAAAGTTGATGGAGTTGAAACCATTGTCGGCAACCTCCCACATCTTGGCTTTGTGGTTCAACCAACGATCTTTATCGTGGACTACAAGACTTACACATCAAATCCAGAATTTGCTCACGAGCACTTTGGCCCAACCACTGTTGTTGTAAAATGTGATGACGCTGATTTTATGGAGATAGTTTCTGCATCCGAAGGTCAGTTAACCGCAACTTTACACTTGGGATCCGATGAGTTGCTTCCAGATTTAGTCATGAAAATGAGTAGTATCGCGGGTCGACTGATTCTCAATGGTGCACCTACCGGAGTTTCGGTTACTCCGGCACAGAATCATGGAGGTCCTTGGCCGTCATCCTCGACGCATACAACATCTGTCGGAATAGATGCGATCTACCGATTCTTGCGCCCAGTAGCATTTCAAGGATTTCCAGATGAACTCCTCCCTCCCTCACTCGCCCGAAGTAATCCTGAGGGAATCGAACGCACTACAAATGGTGTGAGAGGTTTAAACTAAAAATCCATCCGGAAATGGATCGGTTGAATCCAGAATCCACGTTGCTTCACCCATGACCCATGCTCGACCACTGATCATCGGTACTATCGCATCAAAATCCATAACAGTCGTATGATTTTTTACTCGAGCCTCGAAATGTGAGCCGATCCAAGACTCATTGATTAGGACGTCGTCATCCTTGAACTGCTCACGAGCCACCATCTGTGCAAGTCTGGCGCTTGAACCTGTTCCACATGGAGAGCGATCAAACCAGCCTGGATAAATAGCCATCGCATTTTTCCAATGCAGTGGATGCTCACCCGGAGAGATGAAGTCAATGTGATGGCAGATAGCAATTTCGGGGTTTTCGGGATGAACAGGCCGATTTTGTTCATTAATTGCATCTGAAATCGCAAGCCCAGCAGCTAGAAATTGAGCCCCGTTCTCTCTTACAAATGGAATTCCCACCCGCTCTGCGGGGATGATCGCGTAGAAATTTCCGCCGTAAGCCATGTCGTAAGTGATGTCACCGTAACCTGGAACTTTTACCACCTGATCTTTTTGATAAAGAAAAGAAGGGATATTAGTGATTGTGACTTTCAGAGCTTTGCCATCCTTAACTTCGACGTCGACTACAACTAGCCCGGCTGGCGTGTCTAATCGTACGGTTGTCACGGGCTCAGTAACTTTTATCAAATTCTTTTCCACTAATGCGGTCGCAACACCAATAGTCCCGTGTCCACACATCGGCAGACAACCTGAAACTTCGATATAGACAACTCCAATATCAGCATCGCGCCTAGTGCTCTTTTGGAGAATTGCACCACTCATTGCGCTATGGCCGCGAGGTTCAAACATCAACCATTGCCGCAAGTGATCCATATGTTCCATGAAGTAAGCACGTTTTTCGAATGCAGTATTGCCAGGAATTTCTCCGATACCTTCGGTCACAACCCGAGTTGGCATTCCTTCGGTATGGGTTTCGACGGTTTTCACCGCACGAAGTATTGACATAGTTAGTGCTTCTTAAAAAATTCGAGAGCGCGTGCGGTATCAGCGCGAAGCTTCGCCTCATCGGCGGGTGGCAGTGGGAGTCGCGGCAATCTGGTCGGCCCTCCGTATCGACCAACGATGTCCATTGCTAATTTAATGGCTTGAATAAATTCTTTCCTTGAATCCCAGTTAAATAGGTCGTGAACTGCGGCATACATCGGTGCTGCGGCAGCGTAATTTCCCGCAGTCACTAAATTGTAGAGTTCTACGGATTCTTTTGGCATCGCATTGGGAAATCCAGCTATCCAACCAACTACTCCAGCTGTTGATAGCTCTAGAAGGACATCATCAGCGCCGACCAAGACTTCTATCCGTGGAGCGCGTTGATGAATTTGCCACACGCGCTTAACATCACCGGAGAATTCCTTGATTGCAACAACGTTTGGCACTTCCTCGGCAATTCGCGCAACTAAATCAGCCACTAAATCAACTTTGGTGTCGAACGGATTGTTATAGGCGACAATCGGGATTCCGACTCTTCCAACTTCTCTGTAATGGGCAACAACCTCGTCATCACTTGCTCGGTATGCATTTGGTGGCAAAAGCATGACGGCGCCCGCACCATTTTCGGCGGCGTGTTCTGCCCAGGTTCGCGATTCCTTTGCTCCATAAGCTCCAACTCCCGCAATGACGTGGAAACCGGTTGGAGCCGCGGAAATTGCGGTCTCTAAAATCCGTGCCCGCTCTTCATTACTGAGTACCTGATATTCACCTAAGGAACCATTTGGAACGACTCCCTGAGTGCCATTAGCTGCCAACCACTGGACATGTTCTGCGTATTTTTCATAGTCAATCGCCAAGTCTTCATCAAACGGTGTCGCTGTCGCAGTGAGAATTCCATGCCATGGTTTAGTGGGATTGGTCATGGCGTCACAATAATCCTTCTTGCGCAAGTTCTCCAAGGGTAATTGGTGTAATTATCGGACGAGAGGCAAATTGAATTCGATCGACCTGATTACCATCGAAGAGATCGGAAATGCTTCGGCCACAAATTCGTCCTTGACACATTCCCATTCCGCACCGAGTCATTAACTTTGCACCACGCGCATCTATTGCGCCTAATTCTTCAGCGGCCTCTCGTACTGTTTGGTAAGTAACCTCTTCACAGCGGCAGATAAGAGTCTCTGAAGTTAACCAACTCTGCCAGCCTGAGGCGACTGGATAGACTTTGGATAAGGTATGTGCAAACTTCTGAGCCCTGCGCCTCAATTTTCGGAGTTGATTCGATATTCCTGGGTCGTGCGCAGCGGCAAGTCCCGCGATAGCTCCTTCAGCAAGTGCCAGTTCGGAACCGCCAATTCCAGTGGACTCACCTGCGGCATAAATTTCGATGAGTGCATTGCTCTGGATCGCACGTTGATCGTCATCCACCTCAATGATAACCGAACCGTCATGGTTCACTCTTTGACGTACATCTAGCGCACCAGCTATTGATGTATCAGGAGTGAATCCCCAACTTATAGCTGCAACATCACACTTCAAACTGTAAGTGGATTTAACATTGAAATTTCGATCAATATTTGCAACTGTGACTGATTCGAGCAATCCATCAGCTCCAGCGTGAGCTGCAGTCACGGCATGGCCAAAACGCAACTCCACTTTATTTTTGCGCAACGTCTTGATGTAACCAAAACCTTCAACTATTTTGAAAGGGCTTCGGATCAGAGTAGTAATTCCTTTAACCCACGAAGTTTTATATGCCGCCTCAAGAACTCCGACAATATTTCCACCGTGTCTTGAAATTCCAGCAGCAACAGGCAATAGGAATGGCCCTGTTCCAGCAACAACAATATTCTTTCCCGCGATAACTCCACTTCCTTTGAGAAGTGCTTGCGCAGCCCCGGCAGTTATAACACCGGGGATATCCCAACCAGGAAACGGGATTGAGCGGTCGTACGCGCCAGTAGCAATGATCAGCTTTTGAGTTTGGAAAATTTGAAAAAGAGAGCGTAAAACGATTGAGTCATTCACAATCGAAACGCTCCAAATTTGGCACTCCAAATACACTTTAATTTGCGGATTTGTTAGAACTGCGTCTATGAGCAACGATCCTTGATCAAAATTGTGGTGCATCGCGTGATCAACGGAAATGTCTCCCGTGTGGCGCCAATATTGTCCTCCTAGGCGCACTCCAGAATCGATAAGGCCAACATCCGCACCTGCGTTCGCCGCGTATTTTGCGGCATTTAAACCCGCTGGACCGCCACCCAGCACAAGAATTTGATGGTTAATGATCATTTTTGAATCTCTACCGTCATGCCAGATTGCACCATAGTTATGCAACCGCGTTGATTAGGTTTGCCGTCGATGATTAATAGGCAATCAAAGCAAACCCCAATTCCACAAAACAACCCACGTGGCGAATTATTAATGCGGGTATACCGAGTGATTCGTTCATTATTAGTCAATAGCGCGGCGCTCACACTTTGGCCCGATATGGCGAAGAGTTCAACTCCATTAAAAGTGAAAGTAATCATTTAGCTAACTCTGCAGTAAATCGTGATGGGCTAAAGGCATCGGAGCTCATGAAAGAACTTTTCCCTAAGATCCCGTCGCTTAACAGTTGTGCGCTCCCAGGTGCTAAACCAATTCCGGCACCTTCGTGGCCGGCATTGTGCCAAAGCCCTCTTATACCAGGATCCTCTCCGATCACCGGTAGATGATCGGGGGCGTAAGGCCGGAATCCACGGTAAGCCCGAAGCAATTGGATATCAGAAAGTATTGGGAAGAGCTCAATCGCCTGCTGGGCCAATATTCTTAAAACCGTAAAATCGATACCAGTCCTAAACCCGACTCTTTCGCGCGAAGCTCCAATTAAAATTGTTCCACTTTTTGTCCCCTCTACAACAGCGCTAGTTTGTAAATCGGAATTGTTACTCGCAACGTTGGCGACATAATCCGCATCATAAACTTTGTGAAAAATCAGCGGTCGAGTTGGTACGGAAACCAAAATGAAACCTCGACGGGGTGCAATAGGTAAGTACGAACCAGCAAGTTCAGCTATTGGACCAGCCCAGGTTCCGGCAGCATTGATTACGACAGGTGCACTAAACCTTCCTCTGTTCGTTACAACTCCCGAGACTCGACCTCCTTGAACAAGAATTCCAGTCACAGTGGCACCCGATATAAATTCTCCGCCTCGATTTTTGATCGAACTCAACATCCTCGCCGTTGCAAGCATTGGTTGGCATTGCGCATCTTGTGGGTAGTAAGTGCCATACTCTATTGATGGCGAAAGATTTGGCTCCAACTCATGTAACTCATCGCTACATATATCGTGGGCAGTTATTCCATGCTGCCGCTGCGCTGTCGTTAACCGACGTAACTTACCAACTCCTAATTCCGTCCGAGCGACCACAACCCCACACTTAGCCTCGAGTTCAAATCCGCCCCCGATGGCTTCATCAAGTTCAAACCAGGCGTTGCGAGAGCGCAACGCTAAGTCGAGTTCAGGACCCGGTTCCTTATCACTCACTAAAATATTACCTTCACCCGCGCTAGTGGTTCCGCTTGCCACACTCCCGCGATCCAGAATCAATACTTTCAAACCAGCACTTGTGAGTTCCAATGCGGTACTTACTCCTATTACCCCTGCGCCGATGATGATGGCATCAGGATTGTTTTTCACATGTGTAAGACTATTCCAAGTTGAGAATTTTCAGGAGTCGGGCGATCTCGGTTGCGACTTCAGAGCGGGCTAATCCGATATATTTCCGTGGATCAACCAATTCTGGGTCCGAGTTCAACTTCGAGCGTACTGAATTAGAGAATACATGGTTGAGGTGTGTTGCAATATTTATCTTTCGCATTCCCGCCCTGATAGCGCTCTGTAAATCTACATCGCTTACCCCGGATGAACCGTGAAGCACTAATGGAACTTTAACAGCTGCACGAATTTCTGCGATCAAATTAAAATCCAATTGTGCGTCGCGACTTGTCATTGCGTGTGAGGAGCCAACGGCAACAGCGAGTAAATCAACTCCCGTTGCTTCAACAAATGCTTGTGCATCTATCGGATTGGTTCTAATACCTGGGGCATGAACTCCGTCCTTGCCTCCAATTTCACCAAGTTCTACTTCAATAGTCGCTCCGTAAGAATGGGCAAGTTCGGCCATTGCTCTAGAAGTCGCTATATTTTCTGCAAACTCTAGTTTTGAACCGTCAAACATGATGCTGTCATAACCTAAATCCAGAGCTTTGCGAATGAGTTCGGTATCTTCGGCATGATCTAAGTGAACGGAGGTAGGCACCGAGGCGTTACTGGCACAAGACAAGACGGCCAAGGAAATTGGAGCGAGAGCGCCGTGGTATTTCACAGCATTTTGACTTAACTGCAGTATCACCGAAAGTCCCGCTTCTTGCGCACCAGTGATGATCGCTTCTGCATGCTCCAGTAAAATAACATTGAATGCTCCAACAGCAACCTGAGCGCTGTCCGCATTTTTGATGAGGTCTAGCGATGACAATTTTTACACCGGCACTTTCTATTATTTTAAATGCGGTCTTTGATATTCCGTCATCCGTAATAATGGTATCAATCTGTTCTTTGGTTTGAATCACCGAAGACGCATGGCGTTTAACTTTTCTTGACTTCGGCAGGCATCTGCCCTTAACGTGCGGATATGAACGGTGAAAATGAGTTCCACGCAGATCGAGAAATTGCTAGCCAACCTGAGATATGGCGAAAAACAGCTGATTTTGCTCCTACGGTAAGTCATTTGCTGCCACATCCTGGAGAGCGGATTGCCGTTGTTGGCTGCGGCAGTTCCTGGTTTATGTCCCAGGCCTATGCCACCCTTCGTGAAGCCGCTGGGCAGGGAGAGTCACACTATTTCACTGCTTCTGAGTTCATCTACACCAGGAATTATGACCGGGTAGTTGCAATTACTCGCAGTGGAACAACCACAGAAACAATCGAATTATTAGCCAAACTGGAAGATAAAGTTCCAACGGTCGTGTTAACTGCCGTTCCTGGCTCGCCGGTTACTGATTTAGCTTCAAACTCAATCGTGATGGATTTTGCAGATGAGCAATCGGTCGTTCAAACTCGTTGGGCGACTGCCGCTCTTGGACTGCTTCGCACCCAGTTTGGTACCAACCTCGAAGGACTTTCAAAGGAAGCAGAAATTGTGCTCGAAGAAGATTTAGGCGAACTCACTCAAATGGATGAGATTACTTATATCGGAACTGGATGGACTATTGGTTTGGCCCAGGAAGCGGCGCTGAAGACTCGCGAAGCGGCGCAATTTTGGGCAGAAGCTTATCCTGCGATGGATTATCGCCATGGTCCGCTTTCTATCTCACAAGCGGGTCGCGCGGTATGGGCATTTGGCGAGGTCGAGCCTGCTCTCATCGCCGATATCGCTCGGACTGGCGCGACATTTGAATCGAGCACCTTAGATCCGATGGTTCATTTGATCAAAGCGCAGCGATTAGCGATCGCGCTTGCTCGGAAACGAGGAATGAATCCTGACTACCCACGAAATCTTTCGAGATCAATAATTTTGAAGTAAACCTGCAAAACAGAATCTCAACTACAGTGTGCAAATGAAATATGTCGCCGCGCTAGATGTCGGCGGCACGTTTATTAAAGCTGCTCTGGTTTCTCAAAATTTAGAGATCGTTAAGACTATTGCACTTCCAACTCCAAAAGGAGACTACTTTGGGGTAGAAACCTCGCGAGCCATTGGAGAAGTAGTTGAGGAATTTGAAAGCTTGCACAAGGTAAACGCCGTGGGATTCGCAGTGCCAGGTGCTCTTGATGAAGCAGCAGGAATCAGTCGCTGGGCAGGCAATCTGGGTTGGAAAGATTTGCCGATCAGAGATCTTGTTCAAAAAGTGGTTCAACGTCCCGTCGCGTTTGGCCATGACGTTAGAAGCGGTGCAGTGGCGGAACTACGAATGGGAGCCGCACGGAATTTTCAGCATTCAATCTTCATTTCTATTGGAACAGGAATTGCGGCCGCTTTAATTATTGATGGGAAAATTCGAAATAGCGACGGGTTTGCTGGAGAAATTGGTCACCTAAATGTGGGTCACGATGTTGAATGTGTATGCGGGCTCACCGGGTGTTTAGAGGCCATAGCATCGGCTTCGGCAATGTCCCGAGAGTATCAAAAGCGCACAGGTTCAGTTATTTCCGCCAAGGAAATTCTGCTGCGAATCAATACTGATGATCACGCATGTCAAGTGTGGGAACAGGCTATTGCCTACCTGGCTGTTGCACTAGAAGACCTAGTGACCATTCTGGCGCCTGAAGCGCTCGTTTTTGGAGGTGGACTTTCACAGGCAGGAGCAGCACTCATAAATCCACTTAAGGCAATCTTGGAAGATCGCTTAACTTTCCAACGCAAGCCCCAACTGTTGATTGCTCACTATGGCGCTAATGCTGGGACAATTGGTTGTGCAAATATGGCTCTTGATCTATTGCCAAAGGAGTCGGTGTGAATTTCGGATTTACTGATATCCATTGTCATGGCGGCGGCGGGTATAGCTTTAGTGATGCCAATCCCGAGCATATAGAAATTGCACTACAAACCCATCGTAATCATGGGACGACTACTCAAATTGCTAGTCTTGTGACCGAGCCTTTGGACAATCTCCAATCTCAGATTAAGACGCTCATACCGTTCGCAGAAAATGGGAGTATTGCCGGGATTCACCTTGAGGGACCATATCTATCCAGTGCTAAGTGCGGTGCGCA
>CAIYQS010000026.1 GCA_903928395.1 uncultured Actinomycetes bacterium
CCCGCAGTACTGCTTAGTATTACATTCAAAGGTACACTAGATGAACTAGCTACACAATTAAACTTGAGATACAGACCCTCACCATTAAGCCATCATCAAATTGTGGAGCTCGCGCAATCATTTCACCAGATGCTGAAACGGCAATACTGTCTCCATCAAAAACCAAATCGTCCTGCCCACCTGTCATATTTACGTAGAGAAGTGGCGCGCCGATTTCACGGGCTCGCCTTCGCACCAGGGAAGCACGTAAATCGTCCTTGTTTCTTTCAAAGGGACTCCCGTTTGGAACCACAACGAGACCTACAGTTCGGGCAGCTAATTCCGCTACCGGTCCTTGCTCGCGCCAGATATCTTCGCAAATTGCAATTCCGACGTCGACACCATGAATCCGCACGACCAAAGATTTATCGCCAGGTACAAAGTTTCTATACTCATCAAAAACGCCGTAATTGGGCAGGTGGTGCTTTATGTACGTCGCCAATATTTTCCCCCGATGTATGACGGCTGCAGCATTTTGCGGACGACGATTTGGACTTTCATCGAGATAGCCAACAATCGTCACTAAATCGCCGTAATCCCCGAGATGGTTTGCCAGTTCGAGCAACGCCTTCTTAGATGCGCTCCTAAACGTTGCGCGGTTAGCGAGATCTTCCACTGGGTAACCGGTCAAAACCATCTCTGGTAATACCAGTAGATGAACGCCAGCGCTCGCCGCCTTCCCTGCATATTCAAGAATCAGGTGCGAGTTAGATTCTAAGTTCCCAACCGTTGGATTAATCTGGGCAAGCCCCACACGGAGCTGTCCAATCAACTGGGGACTCATAAATAAATCCTACCTGTTGACCATACGTACCACATGGGCCAGGAGGTACCACATGTGCCAACGGGAAGATAGACTCTCTAGTAGCCGCGGACCACATTAGGCCGCGAGCACGAGGGGGAAATATGTCTGCAACTTCCAGCACCCGAAATCGCAGAATATCGATTTCAGATCTTGCCGCCATGACAGAGCGTGGCGAAAAATGGTCAATGATTACCTGTTACGAAGCGATGACCGCCTCAATTTTTGATGAGACCGGAGTCCCCGTCCTACTAGTGGGAGACAGTGCTGGAAACAATTTCTTAGGGGAAGAGAACACCATTCCAGTGACCATCGATGAAATGGTTTTCCTTTCGCGTGCAGTCGTACGGGGATCCAAAAATGCCATGGTTGTTGCCGATCTTCCTTTTGGAAGTTATGAAAAATCGGCGAAATTAGCACTCACCAGCGCCACACGACTCTTCAAAGAGGCAAAAGTTCAAGCAGTGAAACTTGAAGGCGGAAAGAAAGTTGTCCCTCAAATCAAGAAACTCATTGATGCAGGGATACCTGTTATGGGTCACTTGGGTTTAACGCCTCAGTCGGTTCACGCCCTGGGTGGATATAAGGTTCAAGGAAGAGGACAAGATGCGACGCGCATCATCAAAGATGCACAGGCGCTGGAAGGCGCAGGTGTTTTCGCTCTGGTTCTCGAACTCGTTCCTGCAGAGCTCGCCGAGGAAATATCGAATCTTCTAAAGATTCCAGTCATCGGAATTGGTGCGGGGCCAGATTGTGATGCTCAAGTAATTGTCTGGACTGATCTCATGGGAATAACTGTTAATCCACCCAAATTTGCGAAGGCTTATCGGAACCTGCGTGCCGAAATGACAAAGGGAGTTAGCGAGTGGGTGTCAGATGTTTCAGTTGGAGTATTCCCGTCGGAGGACCAAACATTTCACTAGGCTTTCAGCATGGCGCGATTTACCGTTGATTTCACTCCGCTACGGCGGAATCGCAACCTTCGGTTTATCTTTATTTCTGGAGTAGTAACTCGCTTTGGATCCGCGCTCACTTTGGTGGCACTCCCCTTTCAGATAAAAGAACTCACCAATTCTTATATTGCCGTAGGCGCTATGGGAGCTGTTGAAATCGTGCCATTAATTGTCTTTGCACTTTGGGGAGGTGTGCTTGCCGACTCAATTGATCGTAAAAAAATGGTCTGGCGCTGCGAAGCAGGAGCTTTGCTCTGCTCGGCGGCTCTTCTTGCCAACTCGATGGTGCATAATCCTCAACTCTTAGTTCTCTATATTGTGGCTGTGGGTTTTTCAGCGTTTGATGGGCTCGCTGGCCCGAGTTTTAGCGCAATGATCCCCCGGTTGGTTGAGCATGAAGATCTCCCCTCTGCAATGGCACTTATGTCGCTCCGTTGGCAATTCAGTGCCATCATCGGCCCGGCTATCGCTGGGGTCATTATCGCCACAAGCGGAGTCAAAACCGCTTATGCCATTGACATCATTTCCTACATCATCTCGGTGGCTTTCATTTTGCGAATTTCCGCGGTTCCCCCTCTCCGGGATGTAACATCAAAATCTATTAAGGCAATGTTCGGCGGATTGCAATATGCGGCTTCTCGAAAAGACCTCCTGGGTACATACATTGTCGATCTGGCGGCGATGTTTTTCGCGATGCCTAACGCTCTTTTTCCTTTCTGGGCAGATCAAATTCACTCCCGCTGGGCCCTTGGTTTTTTTTACTCGGCGGGAATTTTTGGTTCAATCTTGGTGACCGCAACTAGCGGGTGGATGAAACATTTCACAAGACACGGATGGGCCATCACATTTGCGGCTATCGGGTGGGGCCTTTGCATCACATTGGCAGGAACGACCCGTTCCCTCTGGGTGGTATTACTCTTTCTCGGGCTCGCAGGAGCCTCCGATCAAGTGAGTGCGCTTTGTCGAAATACTTTATGGAATCAAACTATTGATGATGAATTTCGAGGTCGGTTAGCTGGATTGGAATTGCTTTCGTACTCCGTTGGACCACTAGCAGGACAGTTACGCGCCGGTACGACCGCGGCGATAACTACTTTGCGCACTTCAGTCATATCTGGAGGGCTTTTGTGCATTGGTTTTGTCAGTTTTGCAGCGGCCAAATTGCCGGAATTCCGGAACTTTGACCTTGCGACAAACCGCTTCGCAATTGAACAACGGTCCAAACGATCGCATCAACAAAATGACGATAAATAATTTTCGTAAGCAAAACTTCAAAACAGCATAAAAAACTAGAAAAATATTGTTGCGACACGCACTCACTTTTATATCGAAAATAGTGGCTTCTTCATGAAATTGCTGTCACGATTCTCCTTGAACAGGTTCGGTGACGGATCGAACCATTCTGAAAGGAACACTACGTGGCTGCAAAGCGTCGTAAGAAAGCTGCTGCTAAGAAGGCAGCTCCAAAGCGTCGTCGTAAGAAGGCAGCAGCTAAGAAGGCTGCTCCAAAGCGTCGTCGTAAGAAGGCAGCAGCGAAGAAGGCTTCTCCAAAGCGCCGTCGTCGTAAGAAGGCAGCAGCGAAGTAAGTTATCCCCATTAAAGGGCCCCGCTGCTGAAAAG
>CAIYQS010000027.1 GCA_903928395.1 uncultured Actinomycetes bacterium
ATACCGGTGCAAAATCTTCGCGAGGCGGCACAGTTTCTGGAAGGTGAGATCAAAATCGCACCGACGAAGGTTGACCTGCAAAAATTGTTCGAGCATCAGTCTGATGACGAACACGATTTTTCTGAAGTCAAAGGCCAGGAAAATGTAAAACGAGCCCTCGAAATTGCGGCGGCGGGCGGACACAACGTGATCAATGTATTGCAATACCACCAGTCAATCGGATACAATGGATTTCGCAATGAAAACCGCTGTATCGTATCTTCGTTGGAGTTCGGGGCCGCAACGCTTCGGAGACAGCCGAGAGCGTCAATTGAGCAGAACAAAGGAGTTTTGTGCCGAGAACGGGCTAAATTTGAACCTGCAATTGGTTGATGATGGCAAATCCGCATCCAAAGCGCAGCATATCGGCGAAGGCGGGCAGTTGGCAAAGTTTATCGACGGGGTAAAATCAGGGAAAATCCCGAAGTGCATTTTAATTGTTGAGAGCCTTGACCGGCTTAGTCGCCAAGCCGTGCCGTTAGCTTTGGGGCAGTTTCTTCAAATCCTTAATTTAGGGGTAGAAATCGTTACGCTGATAGATAACCAGTGGTATTCGCAGCAGTCTTTGGAGAAGGACTCCATGCCTATCATGATGTCCATTGTGATTATGATGCGGGCATACGATGAATCAGCACATAAAGCTTATCGGTTGTCGAAACTATGGCTTCATAAGCGCGAACGGGCTATTTCCAACAAAGCGCCTATTTCCCCAATATGTCCCGGCTGGTTGGAGTTCGACAAGTCGCAGAAGTGTTTCCGTCCAATTCCCGAACGGGTAAAGAAAGTTAAGCTGATATATTGGCTTTGGAACCGTGGATGGGGTAGGCAGCGCATAGCTAAGTTGTTTAATCATTGCAAGGTTGCTCATTGGGGGAAGAAGAAGCGCCAATCGCAAGGTTGGCACCATTCCTATATCAGTAAGATTTTGCAAAGCCGTGCAGTTTTGGGCGAGTATGAGCCACACAGCACCAAAGACCAAGGGGACTTAAAGGCGTTAGCCACCAAGCGGAAGCCAGTAGCAGCCCCCATAGTGGGTTATTACCCCAAGATTATTGGGGAAGCTACTTTCTTACGGGCGCAGGCTAGGAGGGCAGGAAGTAGGGGACCTCTTGGCAAGAAACAGGTTTCAAATTTGTTTCAGGGTTTGCTTAAAGATGGAGAGAACCCAAAGTTCAGCATGTGTTACCGAGACCATGGGAATGGCTGGAAGTATATCGTGTCAGACTTTCGCAGGGTGGAAACGGAAGCTCCGTTGTTCTCCTGGAAATACGAGGATTTGGAAAAGACCATATTGGACTACATATCGGATTTGGATTGGAGTTCTTTGACCGTTAGCAAGAGCGGTGAAGTTCGGAAGTTGAAGCAGGATTTGGACGAAATTGCGGGGAAGATGAAGTTGCTAAACAAGGATATGGACGGGTTATTGGAATTGTCCAAGGTATCGAAGAATATACCAGAGCTTGCTGTTAAAGTTCAGGGGATTGAGTCAGAGCGGCAATTTTGGCGAGGTTTAGCCAGCAAGGTTAAATTGGAGATAAAGGGGATTGAAGGTTTCCTCGCAATTGACGCACAGAACTTAATCCGTGGACTTGCGCAGGGAGATACCTATGCCAGCAGGTATCAGTTGCGGATAGCCATTCGTCAGAACATTGAGCGCATTGAATTGTTTCGCCATGCGCCGCCGGAGTTCGTGCCACCGGCACCAGTAGATAATCCGTGGCCAGGCATGATGTGTAAACGGCGGCTGAAAAGTGCGGCGGGTGGCGCTCG
>CAIYQS010000028.1 GCA_903928395.1 uncultured Actinomycetes bacterium
AAATCATTTTCCACTGAGATTAGGAAGTCTGAAGTTTCACTCATTCACGCTAATTCCACCTACGCACAAGGCTACGGCGGACATGCCAGAGAAAAAAAGAGAATGTTGCGGGATTTTTGGCTGAGGTACTCCGCAGACGAAAATGACGCAACATTATTTGTTTCTTTTCTTGATTAGTGTCAATCAGCCTGCCCGCAGTGGCTACGCCACAGGCGTTGCAGGCGGGCGGAGATGAGTGGTGAAGCCTCCCTCGTAGCACTCCAAATCTTCGTCGTCCGATTGAGCCAATATGGCGAGGAATCCAAGAATTTAGATGCGTCTGCCCTGGGCTTTTCGCTGGCTTTGATGGTCATGCTCTGCTATTTTCCTGATTAATGAGAAACAGGTGAAGATCCTATGCAAGCTATACAGGGAATTTATGACGGCACGACGATCCGGATGCTTGAACCGGTTCGAGTTCACGCGAATGTGCGGGTTATCATTACGTTTATTGAATCAGAACTGCTGGACGGTTTGCCGGTGACTCGCCTTGAGGATGTGGCGGGGTGCCTTCACTACGCCGGTCCAGCCAAAACTCCAGCAGGCTACGCCTCGGGCTCATTTGGACCTACGACCGCAGGACGAATGGATTCCTACGTCGAGCAGTTCCAGGCAGCAGGTGGGTCGATGATCATGTTGGCAAAAGGCAATCGCTCCAAACAAGTCACCGATGCCTGTAAAAAGCATGGTGGTTTCTATCTGGGATCAGTTGGTGGTCCGGCCGCGCGCTTGGCACTCGATTGCATCCGCAAAGTCGAAGTCCTCGATTACGCCGAATTGGGAATGGAAGCGGTCTGGAAAATCGAAGTTGAAAATTTCCCTGCTTTTATCGTCGTCGACGATAAAGGAAATGACTTCTTTGCCGAAACTTCAAAGCCCATCACGATCGGTTCAAGACCCGAATAAATTGGTTTCCTCTAACGTTTCAACTTAATTAGTGATGCGTCCGCTGTGAAAATTATCGAGTAGTTCGCGATAAATTTCCATATTTCCGCTATGCCTAGCTGTTTCATCAATCATGCGAAGGTATACCCAGCGTAAGTTTGGATGCAGGTTGTCGGTAGTGCGAGCATGCGCGGCAAGATCGTCCAAAGATTTCCCCTTGGCAATCTGCCGAGAATTCTCGCAAGCCGCTTTATAGCCTTCAATTAATGATTCAACCGTATCTTCTTCCAGAATTTTAAACTCTCCATCCGGGTCTTCTTCACTCGATCTAGATTCGGTGTAAGGAATTCCTGCAAAACGATCTTGAAACCACCAATGTTCCACTTCTGTTAAGTGGCGAAGTACCCCTAATACGGAAGTAGCGGTAGGCCCCAGTCTCTTTGTGCCGTCCTCTTTGGAGATGCCCGTAGCTTTAAAAATAACCATAGCTCTGGCAAACTCAATTTGGTTTTCCAGCAATTCACGCTCTGTTCCAGAGCTTGGTGGGTACTCGGGTGCGTTCATCCCTGAAGGCTAACTAACGAACTAAGGCAGTTCAATGCTGTATTAAAGTCTCCCGCCGGCAGAACCATCCTGCGAGAAGCGTTGACTGAGCCAGACCGGAAATATAAAGAGGACGATCAAGAGAGTAGCAACCACGTTAACAATAGGTGCTTGATTAGGTCTAAAGAGATTATTGAAAATCCACTGCGGCAAGGTTTCCGTCCCCGGACCTGCTGTGAAGGTGGTGACCACAATTTCGTCGAAGGAAAGTGCAAATGCGAGCAATCCTCCGGCGACCAATGCAGAGCGAACGAGTGGGAAAGTTACAAATCTAAAAGTCTGGAAAATATTTGCCCCGAGGTCTTGGGAAGCTTCTTCCAAACTCTGTCCCATGCGGCGCAACCGGGCGAGCACATTGTTATATACGACCACGATACAAAACGTTGCATGACCCACGACAACGGTCCAGAGCGCTAATTCCTTGTTGAGTGGATCCAAAAAGGTATGAAACGTTGTGTTGAGCGCGATGCCAGTGATGATGCCTGGCAGCGCGATCGGGAAGATAACCAGTAAAGAAAGCGTGTTTTTGCCATAAAAGGAATACCTAGAGACAGCAAAGGCGATACATGTTCCTAGAACCAATGCAATGGCGGTAGCACCAAGTCCAACTTTTATCGAAGTAGCTATGGCGGGAAGAACTCCATTGCTCTCGGTGAGCCTGCCCCACCAAACAGTAGATAGGGATTGTGGCGGCCAAGAAAATGTACGCGATGGATTAAACGAGTTGAGCGCAACGACTAGCAACGGAACGTAGATAAATCCAAGAGTTCCAAATGTTAAGGATGCAAGCAATAATTTTGCGCGTCTGGAGAGGTACATTAGAAATTCTCCAGTGCGCCGGAGCGTCTCACAATAAAGAGATAACCCAAAATGGTGCCGATAGGTAACAGCGCCATTGCGGCAGCAAATGGCAAGTTGCCGGCAGTGCCAACGTTGTCTGCGATGACATTAGCTACTAACTGGGTAGTGCCGCCAACAATCTTCACAACTATGTAATCACCAAGGGAAAGCGAAAAGGTAAAGATTGATCCCGCGATAATCGCAGGGTAAATTATCGGCAAGATAATTGAAGTGAAGGTTCTTCTTGCACTCGCACCTAAGTCACTCGAAGCTTCCAATAAAGTATTTGGAAGCCGATCCATCCCGGCGTAGATGGGCAGAATCATGTAAGGCAACCAGAGGTATGCCAGAGTAATTGTTGTTGCAGGTAGCCCAAAACCAGGGCCATGGAGTCCAAAGGGTTTTAGAATCCAGGAAATTACCCCACCATCTGCAAACATGCTGCGCCAGGCATAAGTTTTAACCAAATAACTCGCCCAGAGTGGAACGAGAACCAAAGCGATGACCACGCTTCTAAAGCGCGGTTTAAGTACTTTAGAGATAAAAAGTGCGATTGGTATAGCAAGAAGCCCATCGATGACCGTGACGGCTATTGCAACTCCGATGGAGCGAATTGCGATAGTGCTATAAACCCGCTGCGAGATCAAAGTATGAAAATTGGAGAAGGCGAATGAGTGAACGATATTTCCGGTAAAAGAATCAACGCTCCAGAAACTGGAGATCAACATAACTGCAAGTGAGCCCAGATATGCAACAGCCAACCAGAGCACGGGCAACGCTAGAAGTAGCGCGGCCCGTGCACCTTTATGGCGATATAGCCAGGTGTTGACTCGATTATTTCGCACAGTGACCTGTCATCAAATTAACCTGATTGGGCTAACCTTTTATTGACGTCCAGGCTTGTGTCCACGCTGCATAGTCGGTGCAGATATTTCCGCGTCCATCTAGGCAATTTGTTGTGGGTGTTGTCCAGTACCAAATCTTCTTGGCATAGGCAGCATCTGTTGCGTGATAGGTGGTGCAGAAGCTCTTATCGACGGTATGGCTGCAGGCAAGTGTCTGAGATGGAGCCTCACCAAAATACTCTGCGACTTGAGCGTTCACTGTTGGTGAAGTAATCCAGTTCATCCATTGATACATGCAATTTGGATGTTGTGCCTTAGATGAAATCATCCAGGTATCTGACCAACCAGTAGCTCCTTCTTTAGGAACGGTGGTTGCAACAGTGACTTTTTTATCGCCATTAATTGTGTTGGCAATAACTTGCCATGAAGAACCAAGAAGGGTGTTGGAAGATTCAAATGATTGAACCGACTTGGTGTAGTCCGACCAATACTCTCCAATATTCTTCTTTTGCACCTTAAGCAGAGTAACTGCAGCGGCCAGTTGAGTCTTATCCAAAGAATATGGATTGGTGATTTTCAATTTTGGCTGTGTTGCCATTAAATACATGGCCGCATCAGCGATATAAATCGGAGAGTCGTACGCGGTGATCTGACCCTTGTAAGGAGAGTTCGCTGCGAAGACGGCTGACCATGACGTGGGCTTCTTTACCTTAGCGGCGTTATAGGCCAAAACATTGGCGCCCCAACCGTGCGGAATCCCATACATCTGGCCATTAACCGAATTCCATTGTTGACCCTTGAGAAATGAGGAAATCGTCTTGTAATTAGGTACAAGCGCGGTGTTTACGGGAGCAACTTGTCCGCCGTAAATCAATCGAAGCGTTGCATCCCCTGAAGCAGACACACCGTCATATCCACCAGTCTTCATCAAGGAAACCATCTCATCAGAAGTACCCGCGGTCTTGGCATTTACCTTGCAGCCAGTTGCCTTGGTGAATGGATTAACCCAGTCAACAGTTTTGTCGTTGCTTCCATTTTCGGCATAACCAGCCCAAACAATAATATTGAGCGTTCCTTCGCCTTTGCCCAGGGATTTTTGCATCGGAACGTTTGGAAGTGAAGCAGCCACACCTGCAGTAGCGCTGGCGATCGCCAGGCCCAGAGCGGCGAAGCTAGCAATCACTATCTTCTTGGTACGCATTCACATCACCTTTTTTTCTTTCTTGTTTGACTGGTTTTTCAACCAACCTGAAATTCGTATTTCGAATTCCAAGAAACTTCAATTTGATCCCCAACTATTGGAAACTCTTGCGTTCCATCATTTTCAGCTAGGAGCGTCAACGTATCCTCGCCGATAACAACGTTTATCCGAGTAAGCGCGCCAAGGAACATTACCGAAGCGACGAGCCCGGAAGAGACGCGATCACCTACCTGTCCCAATTTAATCTTTTCGGGGCGGATACTGATAACTTTTTGGTCACGATGTAGAAGGTTGGAAATTCCGACGAATCCCGCTACAAATTCGGAGTTTGGTTGTTCGTAAATCTCGCGGGCAGTTCCCATCTGGACGATATTGCCGGCATGAAATACCGCAATTCGATCAGCCATGGTGAGAGCTTCTTCTTGATCATGGGTTACAAAGATAAAGGTGATCCCGACATCGCGTTGCAATTCTTTGAGTTCAACCTGCATTTCGTGGCGCAATTGGAGATCCAGCGCACCGAGCGGCTCATCCAGGAGCAACACTTTTGGTTCGTTTACTAATGCACGGGCTAGCGCCACACGTTGCCGCTGACCACCAGAGAGTTGGGCGGGTTTCCGGGCTTCATATCCTTCAAGTTTGACGCGCTGCAACGCTTTGCGAGCGCGCAATTGCCGCTCGTCTTTTCCGACCTTTTTGACTTTAAGTCCGTATTCGACATTTTCCAGAACGGTCATGTGTGGAAAGAGCGCGTAGTCTTGAAAAACCGTATTTACATCACGACTAAAGGGTGGCGTCTGACTTACATCGACACCATCTATTTCAATGAGACCAGAATCGGGAAGTTCAAATCCTGCTATCAGGCGCAAAACGGTTGTCTTACCCGAGCCACTTGGTCCGAGCATGGCAAAAAATTCGCCATCTGCAATTTCTAGGTCTACGCCATCGACCGCTTTAACATCGCCAAAACTTTTGGCAACCTTCGATAATCGAATCGCTATAGACACCCTGGGATTCTAAAGGATTAATTCCCGTTTATTGAAGAGGAGCCAGAGCTTTCATTATCGCTAATTGTGGTCTTTTGGATCTGAATCAAGAATTCGACGTTGGACTTTGTGCCCTTCATCTTGTCGAGTAACAACTCGAGCGCTTGTTGTGACTCGAGCGCGTGAAGAACTCGGCGCAAACGCCAGACAATATTGAGCTCTTCCTTGCCCATCAAGATCTCTTCTTTACGTGTTCCCGA
>CAIYQS010000029.1 GCA_903928395.1 uncultured Actinomycetes bacterium
AGCCGATTGACGCAGCTCCAAGCGTGTAGATGGCGCTCGCTAGATGCAGATCCTTGTGAAAGAAAATCGCGATCACTAGCAATGAGAAAAAATCATCAGCGACAGCCAGTGTCAGTAGGAAAAGTCGGACGGAGGGATTTACTCGCTTGCCCAGAACGCTTAGGGCTCCGATCGCTAGTGCAACGTCGGTGGGCATCGCAACCGCCCATGCGTTCGAACCATTTTCAAGCGCAATAAAAATAAGCGCTGGAATGATCATCCCTGATAAAGCACAGAGAGAAGGGAGTACCACCTCCTTAGGTAGTTTGAGACCCTCGCGTATTTCAAGCCCAATCAAGAGGAAGAAGACAAAGGTCAGGATCTCTGAGAGCATGGTTTGAGGATAGCAATCCACGGTGCGGCAAGCTCAAGATTGATTTCGTAAGGTTTTAGAGTGCTGGCTCTGGATCAAGATTTAGGACTACGGGCTACGCTGAAGGAAGAGGTTTTCCGATGAAAAGGTAGTTTTTAGCAAGGGGGTCGCTGTGAGCGAGAGAAAAGCCGGAAATTCAATTCGCAAAATTCTTGTCGGTGTTGACGGCTCTGATAAATCCATCGCAGCACTCCAGTGGGCCGCTGAACTTGCGTCTGAGGAAGGAGCTCAGATTGAAGTTCTGACGACCTGGCAAACACCATTTCCCACCGTTGAGCTCATCGCCATCGGTTTTAATGTGGATCTCTCAGAAATTAATGACGGGCCGGCGCAGATAGCGCAATATCGGCTAGAAAAGTCGATCTATGCGGTGTACGAAAATCTAAGTCCTGACGGAGTTAAATATTCTACCGAAGAGGGTTACGCAGGTTTACTTCTGGTAGAAAAAAGCAAAAACTTTGATCTCTTGGTTCTTGGAAATAGGGGTCACAGTCCGTTTATCGAAACGTTGATGGGATCTGTCAGCACTCATTGCGTATCACGCGCGCATTGTCCGGTAGTTATTGTTAAAGAATAGTTACCTTTTCTTTTCCCGATGGGTCAGTATTTTATTCTAGCTCTCTTAGTTTTGGGAATTAATTTATTGCCCGCCTTCGGACCTCCCACATGGGTCATTTTAGTTTTTTATAAACTGAACTCGAATCTTAACTCGATTGCAATTGTGGTAATTGGAGTTATGGCTGCAGCTGCCGGGCGCTACGTATTGGCCGCTGGAGTAAGGACAATTCGCCACAAGCTAAAGGAAAAGTACATTAAAAATCTGGAATTAGTGCGAAGTCATCTAGTCCGCGGTAAAGAAAGTTATCTCGTGTACTTTCTATTTTTTGTAATATCACCTTTGCCTTCTGCTCAGGTTTTTGAGGCGGCTGCATTGATGAACGTGCGATTAATTCCGATCACGGTGGCATTCATGATTGGACGCACAATTAGCTACTCAATATCTGTTTTCGGTGCATCGACGTTAAAACAGCACGCGATGGGTACCGTCTTAGTCAATTCAATAAAATCCCCCTGGGGAATTGCGCTACAACTTGTTTGCATTTTCGTGCTGTACCTTTTGCTCAAGGTGGATTGGTCGAAACGGATTTCAAGAAAGGCGCCATAAGTGAAAGTTAAAGAGCGCGCATTCGACGTTGTTGTGATCGGCTCCGGCTTTGGTGGCTCTGTAAGCGCCTTGCGCCTGACTGAAAAAGGGTACAGTGTTGCGGTTTTTGAAGCTGGGCGCCGATTTAGAGATGAGGATTTTCCAAAGACTTCTTGGAGAATCCATAAATTTTTGTACTATCCAAAACTTGGCCTCAAGGGAATACAAAGAATTCATTTTCTACGTGATGTGTTGGTGCTCGCTGGTGCTGGTGTTGGCGGGGGTTCACTGGTGTATGCCAACACGCTATACATCCCTCCGGATAGCTACTTTGAAGACAAGCAATGGGGCCATATAACTAATTGGAAATCCGAACTTCTTCCTTGGTATGACCAGGCAACTCGAATGCTAGGTGTTACCGAAAATCCATATTTTTCGCCTTCAGATCGCGCGATGAAGGATGCAGCTATCGAAATGGGAGTCGGGCACACCTTTAAAATGGCACCACTTGGAGTTTATTTCGGGGACGGGCCGGGTAAAACTGCTCCCGATCCATTCTTTGGGGGCAAAGGTCCAGAACGAACAGGTTGTTTGCAGTGTGGCGCCTGTATGTCAGGGTGCAGAAACAATGCAAAGAATACCTTGCCAAAGAACTATCTAGGTTTAGCCGAAGGCGCAGGAGCGCAAGTGTTTGCAGAGCAAATGGTAACTAAAATTGAAGAGCAGTCAGATGGAAGTTGGCGGGTAACTGCAAAAGGAAGTGGCGCTTGGTTTGGGCGTAGTCGGGTTTTTACCGCGCAAAACGTTGTTGTCGCTGCCGGCACCTATAACACCCAAAAACTTTTACACACAATGAAAGAGAGCGGGACACTACCAAAGCTTTCTGATGCGCTCGGAAAATTGTCGCGAACAAATAGCGAGTCATTGACTGGCGCATTGATGCCCAACACGGATATTGATTTCAGCCAAGGAGCAGCGATCACCTCCTCGTTCTTTCCCGACGAAAACACTCACGTAGAACCCGTTCGATACGGAGTTGGAAGTAATTTAATGGGAATGATACAAACCATCATGACTGATGGTTTAAATCCGAAGGCACGTCGTCAACAATGGGGCCGAACTTTTATCCGTCATCCGCGGTTGTTGTTACGGTTTATTGATGTTCGCAAATGGAGCCAGCGAACAGTAATTGCACTTGTAATGCAAAATGTTGACTCTTCGCTCTCGGTTTCTGGTAAACGCGGTCTCTTCGGCTGGCGTTTAACTTCAAAGAACGATTCGCTTACTCCCAATGCGACTTACATTCCCGCCGCTAATGAAGTGGTACGAAAGATTGCTACGAAGCACGGGGGTGTTCCGGGAGGACACATCGGCGATCTCATCGGAGCACCTTTCACCGCTCACTTCGTTGGTGGCTGCGTCATCGGCGATTCTCCCAAGACTGGGGTAATCGACCCTTACCACCGAGTGTGGAACTACCCAACGCTGCACATAGTTGATGGATCAAGCGTTACGGCTAATTTAGGTGTTAATCCTTCACTCACGATCACCGCACAAGCCGAACGCGCGATGTCGATGTGGCCTAATAAAGGAGAGGCGGATCTCAGATCGGCCCAGGGTCACCCCTATTCGAAGGTTCCCTTCCAGACCCCGAACAATCCAGTCGTGCCTGACAATGCCTTAGGAAGCCTCAAGTTATTAGAAAAGTGATACCACGGTGGTATCATTTACGCATGGCGATGACTTTAAGGCTTTCTGACGAGCAGACCTCTGCGCTTAGAAAAGTGGCGGCTGCGCAAGGAATTTCGATGCATGAGGTCGCTCTGACCGCAATTGATGCTTATATCTCAAGGCGGCACGAAAGATTGAAAGCGGCCATTTCCCGGGTGATTGATGAAGATAAGGAATTGCTCGATCGTTTGGCTCAGTAATGGGATCGTCTGGCGCAAGTTCCAGAGAGAATATTGACTATCTCGAACTAGAAGATCTCCTTGAAATTGGGAGGGCCATTATTTCTGATTTTCGGGTTAAGGAGATCGGGCTTCTCGAATCGGCGGTCGCTCGTCCCCGAACCACCATCTCTGGGGAAGATGCCTATGAGACTTTTGAAGAAAAGGCAGCTTCACTCCTTCATTCACTTGCTCGAAACCATTCCTTAGTCGACGGAAATAAGCGCTTGGCTTGGGCTGCGACTCGTATCTTCTTTCTTATGAATGGATACGAGATTGAGTACTCGACAGATACGGCAGAGCAATTGGTTATTGGCACGGCGATCGGGAAATTTGATGTTGCTCAAATCGTGCCACTGCTCAAAATTTCTAAACTTTAAATCCTAAGAATTAATAACTCGGGACTGGTATCCGGTAAAAATCAATAGGAGAACCGAAATATAGAGCGCAATTGGTAGTGATGTTAGCTGCGAGACTCCGCCAGTTAACGTCGGACCAATGAAAAATGCAGCAAGGCCAATTATGTTAACGCGCGCGAGCGCAACCGAAGGGGCAACGTTTGGAACACGTGCCGCGGCGTTCATGAAGGCAGGAACCATTGGCCCTATGCCAATACCTGCTGCTGCAAATCCAATACAAATAATGATGACCGCAGGAATTTTTGCGTGTGCAGAAAGTGGAACCGCAATAGCAATTGATAGACCCCAAGTGATTCCGGCGAAGTAACCTCCGACGCGAACAGTTCTGCGTGGGCCGTACTTAGAGAGCCAGTGATCTCCTAAGAACCTGCTTGTGATCATTGCGAGCGCAAAGGTGGCAAACGCAATTGCGTCAGCGCCTTTGCCGACCCGCATGTGGTCGTGAAGTAAAACGCCTCCCCAATCACTTGCAGCACCTTCTGGAAGGAGACAACCTAGAAGGCCGAGCCCTATCGCCCATAAAGGTATTGAAGTCTTGTCAAAGAACGAAAGTTTTCCTTCAGATTTTCCGTCATCGCCCTTGTGACCATCTGCATCTCCACTGAGCAAGAAGTAGATGCCAGGAAGATAGAGAACGAGAGCAATTACGGCAACTATTTTGAGTTCTGACTGTGGAGATATTGCGTGCGCAACCAAACCACCGGTTACCGTCGTGACAAACGAACCCACGCTCCACGCTCCATGGAAGGTCGACATCCAGCGTTTTTCTAAAATCTTTTCAACGGCGACGGCTTGAGTATTAACCGTGATATCCAACATGACATAACCAAAACCCA
>CAIYQS010000030.1 GCA_903928395.1 uncultured Actinomycetes bacterium
AAAGTTTTGAAGTTAAATCGATAAATCCTAAAGAGAATAGTTATTAATCGATATTTAGGTTTTATAAGAATCTTTATATAGTATATTTATCGATAATACCGCGCTAAAATTTGTGAAAATTATCGATTTATCTTTATTAAAGCAGAGGAACGAATCATGTACTTTGTTTTATCGACAAAAGAAAAAACGTTAAATCAATAAAACGAAAAAGCTTTTTCTCTTTATATGTGTTTTTTCAATATCTCCCCGCAAAATCTAGTTCTGCCGCTAATGTTGCACCATGAAAGTTAGGGCGATAAGAGGGGCGACCCAATTGTCGGGCGATTACTCCGATGAGATGGCCGAGGCGGTTACCGAACTGCTTTCAGAGTTGTTCGAAAAAAACGGACTAACTAAAGACGATTTGATCTCAATATTTTTCACGTCGACTGAGGATTTACGCTGTGACTTCCCAGCGGCTGCAGCTCGAAAATTAGATCTGGGTGATATTCCACTTATGTGCGCCCGAGAGATACCGGTGGTCGGCTCACTTCCTCATGTGGTGAGAGTGATGATTCATGCTTATTCGGACCTTTCCCATGCTCAAATTAGACATATTTATAAGCGGGGGGCAGAAGTTCTGCGGCGAGATATCGCTCAATAATGGCAACATTTTCTAGGGTAAAGGTGATCGGTGCAGGCTTAATTGGAACTTCAATAGCACTTGGGCTTAAAAGGGCTGGATATGAGTTATCGATAGAAGATGAAGACCCACAATCCGAGGCAATAGCTCAATCTCTTCTTGGGCAAGGGGATGAGGGACTTATTCCGGAGTTGATAGTCATTGCAACTCCTATTTCGGCTATTCCTAAGCTAATTCGGGAGTATGGAACTCTCTACCCTCAAGCCACTCTTATGGATATAGGCGGGTTAAAGTCTGAAGTTTTAGAGGAGATTAAAGATTTTCCTTCCATATCAACTCGATTTTGCGCAACTCATCCCATGGCTGGCCGTGAGATCTCGGGAGCGTTGGCTGCTCGGGGAGATCTTTTTGAGGGGCGAATCTGGATTTGGACTCCTGCACAAAACAGTTCACCGCTGGCTATTGAGAGAGCACTTGAGGTTATCTCAGCTCTAGGGGGAACGAAGGTGGAATTAACCGCGCACGAGCACGATCACACCATCGCCGGGATTTCTCATCTCCCGCAAATTGTGAGCTCTTTGCTTTCTGCAACTCTGATAGATGTTTCGGATAGGGATATCGGATTGGCGGGGCAAGGCCTGAAAGATGTTTCAAGATTAGCTGCATCAAACTCATCCTTGTGGGCAAATTTGCTACATGCGAACCGAAAAGCAGTTGGGGAATTTCTGGAGATTTTCTCGCATAATATTGACGATTTATCGACATCGCTACAAAACGATGATTTGCGAAAAACTCAAGAGATTCTTGAACTTGGACGGGAAAACCACGCACGAATTCCTGGGAAGCATGGAGGTAAGAAACGGGATTATTGGTATCTGCCAATCATTATCGAAGATAAACCTGGGCAGTTAGCAAAGATTTTTGATGCGTGCGCCTTGGTGGACGCCAACGTCGAAGACCTCTCAATCGAACATACACCTGGGCAAGAAAGTGGTCTGGTAACTCTTGCGCTTTCAAAGGTGGATTCAGAGAAAGTTTTTAAACAACTAGCAAGCGATGGATGGAAGGTACACCAACCAAGAGAGTCCATTGGGTGAAGTGAATAGGCGTTAAGGTACTCATATGTCGACCGTCGTAATTGCAATAGATGGTCCGAGTGGTTCTGGTAAGTCATCCACGGCAAGAGCGGTCGCTCAAAGAGCCAATTGGCTATATCTTGATACAGGTGCCTTGTATCGAGCGATTACCTGGCTCGGAGTTACAGAAGGCATATTGGATCCAGTTTCACTCGTTGAACGTGCTCACGAAAAATTTATCTCCTTCAATGGGGATCCTATTGAACCGCGGACCTTTGTTGGTGAGTTTGATGTCACCTCTGATATTCGATCTGCCCGAGTGACCGATCAGGTTTCAATATACGCTGCCTTTCCGGAAGTTCGGGAGTTCTTAGTCGAAATTCAACGTCAATTCATCGATGACGCGCCACATGGCATTGTTGTCGAAGGGCGAGATATTGGAACAGTCGTCTCTCCCGATGCACCACTTAAAATCTTTCTGTATGCCGATTTGCAACAGCGAGCGCTTCGGCGGGAGCGCGAACTTTCAGAGGTCACGTCAATTGATGCCGTTTCGCAATCTCTACAAGAGCGAGACTTGATCGATTCTTCGCGCAAAATTTCACCCCTTCGGATGGCAGATGATGCTTTAGAGATTGATTCAACGTTGCTTGATCTTCCGGAAGTCGTTGATGTTATTTGGCAGTGGGCAAAGGATCGAGCGCTCCTTGGGCTTCCTAAAGTGGCAATCATTGGTCGCCCAAATGTGGGAAAGTCCACGTTGGTCAATCGAATAATCGGTCGCCGAGAAGCGATAGTTGAAGACACTCCGGGGGTAACCCGCGACCGAGTTAAGTATGAGGCCGAGTGGAATGGCAGAACATTTGTTCTCATCGATACTGGGGGATGGGAAGTAAAGCCCGAAGGTATTTCGGAGAAAATAACGGCTGGTGCCGAGTTAGCCATCGCCGAGGCGGATGTTGTTCTCTTTGTTGTTGATGCTCAAGTCGGCGCGCTGGATGAAGACTCCTCGTTGCTAACCTTGCTTCGTAAATCGAAGAAAAAAACGATTTTGGTGGCAAACAAAGTTGATGGTGTTGCCGAGGAGCAGAATGCTCATGCACTCTGGAATCTTGGGCTAGGCGAGCCGCGATTTGTTTCTGCGCTCCATGGTCGTGGTTCTGGAGATTTACTTGATTACCTGGTGCAAGAATTGCCAGAAGTCGGGTCAGAGTTACCTGATGATGGATTCAGAAGGATTGCAATTGTTGGTCGGCCAAATGTAGGTAAATCAAGTTTGCTCAATGCCCTTGCGGGGGAGTCGCGAGTCCTTGTAGACGATGCGGCAGGTACCACGCGTGATCCGGTGGATGAGCTCATCGAATTAGGTGGAGATACTTGGCGCTTTATCGATACTGCCGGGATCCGCAAGCGAGCTATTCACGATAGCGGTACTGATTATTACGCCAGATTGAGAACCGCTGCGGCGCTTGATCGCGCAGAGGTGGCAGTGGTCGTCATTGATGCCTCGCTTCCGCTCACCGAACAAGATCTTCGGATTGTGACGATGACCGAAGAGGCAGGCAGGGCGCTCGTCCTCGTAATGAACAAATGGGATGTTGTCGATGATGAACGTAGAGAGCAACTTGATAAAGAGTTAGAACGAAACTTAGAGCGATATCCGTGGGCGCAGCGAGTGAATCTCTCCGCCAAGACAGGCTGGCATCGGGATCGACTTGCTCCGGCGCTAAGGACCGCACTTCGAAGTTGGGAAAAACGAATTCCAACGGCAAAACTCAATGCATTTTTAGGAGCGTTGGTCGCTGCTACTCCACCTCCTGTTCGTGGAGGCAAACAGCCCAAGATCAGATTTGCTACCCAAGCCACAATTGCGCCACCAAAGTTTGTTGTTTTCTCAAGTGAATGGGTGGAGCCAAGTTATCGCCGTTTCATCGAGCGGAGGATACGGGAGGAATTTGGGTTCGAGGGGAGCCCGGTTGAAGTTTCAATCAAGGTTCGAGAACGGGAAGAAAGACCGCGATAAATGGAAATATCGCGAAAGGAAGTCCTCACAATCCCTAATGGATTGACGCTCATTCGCGCATTTGGAGTTCCAATTTTCTTGTGGCTCTTGTTGGGAGAAAATCTCAAGGGCTGGAGCTATTTGGTCCTAGCAATCGGAGCGTGGACCGACTATTTCGACGGCAAGGTTGCACGTTGGTTGCACCAAGAATCGAAAATCGGCGCGGCGATGGATCCCACGATCGATCGACTTTATATTGCAGCAACTGTTATTGGACTCGCTATTAAGCATTACATTCCATGGTGGATGGTGGTTGTTTTAGCGCTACGGGATATCTATATGTCCCTGCTACTCATTTTTTATCGCCGAAAGACCGGAAAGAATTTTTCGGTCACGTTTCTGGGAAAGGCAGCTACATTTAATTTGCTCTATGCCTTCCCATTTCTACTTCTTAGCAGCCAGAGCGATTGGGGAAAATTCGCTCACTCCTTTGGATGGGGGTTTGCCATCTGGGGAATTGGGTTGTACCTTCTAGCAGCAGTGGATTACTCGAAGATTGCCATTTTAGATCGCCAGATTTAGACCGAGAAAGTTGACCTAGGGAGTAGAGATGTCTAACGTTCCAGTTGAATTGAAGTATACGAAAGAGCATGAGTGGATTCGCGAAAAATCTGCAACATCCTTTCAAATTGGAATCACTGATTTTGCTCAGGCGGCGCTCGGGGACATTGTTTACATTCAACTTCCAAAAGTCGGTGAGAGTGTTAGAGCTGGCGCGGTCTGCGGAGAGGTAGAGTCAACAAAATCAGTTTCTGAAATTTATTCTCCAGTAACTGGGAAGATCACTTCTGTCAACCCTGAATTGGATAAAGCTCCAGAGCTAATCAATCAGGATCCCTATGGCTCTGGTTGGATTGCGGAGATTGACGTAACTGAAGTTCCAACAGATTTATTGACGAGTGCAGAATACGAAAATTTAACGGCTTGATTTTTAAGGAATCCCTCAATACTGTCAGCCTCTAGTCAAGATTGAAGTCGAGCGCTAACCTCAACTTATTGTCGGGAAATGGGGGAGTAATGAACGATTTTAAAGCTCCTGACAATCCTGCGGATCGAGATTTAACTTCTACGATTCATTTATCTGCGCTTCGTTCGGTTCCAAAACCTCGTCCCCTGGAAGAGGTTTATGGCTTACTTTCTCTTGAAGAACGAGAAGTAGTGAGTCAACTTCCAAGCAAATCGGCGATGTTAATAGTTATCGCCGGACCTAATAGAGGCGCCCGATTTTTGATTGATTCTGATGAGACTTCCATCGGACGCGATCCAAAGTGCGAGATATTTTTAGATGACGTAACGGTTTCAAGGAAGCATGCAATCATCACAAGAAGCCCTCAAGGCGAATTCAAAGTGGTTGATGAAGGAAGCTTGAATGGGAGTTACGTGAACGCTCATCAGATTCAGGAATCTTCGTTGAGCGTTGGGGACGAGATCCAAATTGGGAAATACAGACTTACCTACTTTAAGGGGAGGGGGAACTAGTGGCAGTTCCAGCGCGAGCGTATTTAAGTATCGGAGAAGTTTTAGGAAAGTTACGCAGCGATTTCCCGGATATAACCATCTCCAAGATTCGGTTCCTTGAATCTGAAGGGTTGATTGAACCACAGCGAACTCCGTCAGGCTATCGGAAGTTCACTGGTGTCGATCTGGAGCGCCTTCGTTATGTTTTGACCGCGCAACGCGATCAGTATCTTCCGCTTCGAGTAATCAAAGAAAACCTCGACGCCCTTGACCGCGGACTTGAACCTTCGAGTACCCCGGGCGCAAGTGCAACCCCTCGGCTTGCAACAGTTGACGGGGAGTTCGCCCCTTCCCACTTTGCCACTGAGAGTGATTTGCGGCTTTCACGATCCGAACTCCTAGAATCCGCTAATCTCACAGAGGAACAATTGAGTGAAGTCGAGTCCTTTGGCTTAATTTCAATCCGCGGTAGGTACTACGACGCGGATGCGCTATCAGTTGCCCGAACGATTTCGGCAATCGCCGCATTCGGAATTGAATCCAGACATCTTCGATCTTTTAAGTCGGCAGCTGATAGAGAGGTTGGATTGGTCGAGCAGGTCATCACTCCAATTCTGCGCCAAAAGAGTTCCGACGCAAAGGCTCGAGCTGATGAGGTCGCCAATGAATTAGCGTCGCTTTCAGTTGCACTTCATGCCGCCCTCGTTCGCGCTGGGCTGCACCGCGCCAAATAAGTGTCATTAAGAGCACAATAGTTTGGCGCAAAATTCGATCCACTATTCGCTCATTTCAGGAGTAAGGTACTTTCTAACGGTGAGGCAGATATGAGTATTCCGGTAGAAGTTGTAGGCGTTCGGATCGAGATGCCATCCAATCAACCCATAGTTTTGCTAAAGGAAGTGGATGGAGTTCGATATCTCCCAATCTGGGTGGGGGCTGTCGAAGCTTCTGCCATTGCCTTTGCACAGCAAGGCATAATTCCGACGAGGCCGCTCACCCATGACCTGTTCACTTCCGTCCTGCAAATTTTGCAGGCCAGTGTCGAAAGCGTGGAAATCACGGATATTGTTGATGGCGTCTTTTATGCAGAACTCCATCTTGCTGGCGGGATCACGGTATCGGCTCGCCCAAGTGATGCAATTGCACTCGCGCTCCGTCGGATGGCTCCAATTTCAGCTGCCGAGGCGCTATTTAGCCAGGCAGGTATTGAAATCCCAGACCAGTCCGATGACGAGGTCGAGAAATTTCGGGAATTTCTGGATCAAATCAATCCAGATGATTTCGCCTCGTAGATCCTTCTTTTTTGGTTGGGGATTGCTAAGGCTCAAGTAAAGGTTTAAAGTTTTTCGTGTCGGAGCAGGGAATTTGGACAGAGAAGTCCTAACCTTGATCCGTGCCGAACCCCTTCGGCTTTCAGGCCCTAAGAATTGAGCATTCATGAGCGATGTCAACTCCGAGATCGGTTATCGCGGAGCTACGGCATGCGTAGCTGCTGGAATTACATATCGTCAACTCGACTACTGGGCTAGAACCGAACTTGTTGCGCCAAGCATCAAGAGTGCGGCTGGCTCTGGCTCGCAACGCCTCTATAGCTTTGGTGACATATTAGTTCTAAAGATTGTTAAGCGTTTGCTAGATACCGGCGTATCTCTCCAAAATATCCGTGCTGCCGTAGAACACCTTCGAAATCGTGGAGTGGCTGATCTCGAGAGCATGACCCTCATGAGCGACGGGGTTTCCATTTATGAATGCGCAAGTGCCGATGAAATTATCGACTTGCTTCAGGGCGGTCAAGGGGTTTTCGGAATCGCGATCAATCGCGTATGGAATGAAGTTGAGGGTTCACTTGCCAATCTCCAAGGTGAGTCGAGCGTTGATGGGTCCATTATCACATCAGGCAAAGATGAATTAGCCCAGCGAAGGAAGCGCAAGGGGGCATAAAACTCTTTATCCTTTCCCTAGGAGAATATTTAATTTCTTAAGGGGGATCGGTGTCGATTCGAAAAAATTTTGTTGATCGCCATATAGGGCCAGATCAAAACGAGATTGCGCTGATGCTTTCGGAACTCGGCGAAAAATCCCTTGACTCACTTATTGAAAAAGTTGTGCCTTCAAACATCGCCATGCGAGAGCGACTAGTCGACCTCTTGCCAACGGCGATATCTGAAGTAGCCGCAATTGAGCAATTACGGAGTTACGCTTCAGAAAACTCGGTGATGCGGTCTTATATTGGAATTGGCTATTACGGAACGATAACTCCACCGGTTGTGCTGCGAAACATTCTTGAAAATCCTGCGTGGTATACCGCTTACACACCTTACCAACCGGAAATTAGTCAGGGTCGCCTCGAAGCAATTTTTGCGTTCCAAACTGTCATCGGTGATCTCACGGGTCTCCCGATAGCAAATGCCTCGATGTTAGATGAAGCAACTTCCGCAGCTGAAGCAATGACTCTTGCGAGGCGGGTGTGGACTGGTAGTGACGAAGCCGCCTTTTTTGTCGATTCGCATTTACATCCCCACATTAAGGCCGTGATTCATACGAGAGCAAAACCTTTAAATATTCCGATCATTGAAGGTAGTCAATCAGCGCTACCCGAAATGAACGATGCGATCTTTGGTGCGGTCTTGGCCCAAACATCCACGTACGGACAACTTTTTGATTTAACCAAAGCAATAGCGGTAATTCATGATGCAGGAGCGCTAGCCATTGTTGCCTGCGACTTGCTCGCACTTTCATTGTATAAGTCTCCCGGAGAATACGGCGCGGATGTTGCGGTTGGATCAGCGCAACGCTTTGGCGTGCCGATGGGTTTCGGTGGCCCGCATGCAGGTTTCATGTCGGTCCGACAAGGACTTGAGCGATCATTGCCCGGAAGATTGGTTGGGCAGAGCGTTGATTCTCATGGCAATCCAGCATTTCGGTTAGCTCTACAGACGAGGGAGCAACATATTCGTCGAGACAAGGCGACTTCCAATATTTGCACAGCGCAGGTACTTCTTGCGGTCATGTCTGGATTTTATGCAATGTGGCATGGGCCAGAGGGGTTACATGCCATTGCCGAGCGGGTTCGTTTGCACACTCATTCACTGCGCAACTCTCTTGCGAATCTAGGACTGAAAGTAACGATGGGGGAGATCTTTGATACCATCGTTGTTAACGCAGTAAATGCAGATGAAATTCTAAGTCGCGCCCTTGCGAAAGGGATTAACTTCCGCAAAGTATCTTCAGATTCGATTGGTATCTCGCTCGACGAAACGGTGACAGATCAAGATTTGAAGGATCTCCTTGAACTCTTTGACGCATCTCTAGTTAGCAAAACGGAGTCGATTCCTAGTGCATTGATTCGCGGAACCAAATATTTAACGCACCGAGTATTCAATACCTATCATTCCGAAACAGCGATGCTGCGATATATTCGCGCATTGGCCGATCGGGATTTGGCGCTAGATCGATCAATGATCCCACTTGGTTCTTGCACCATGAAACTCAATGCAACAACTGAGATGATCCCAATCACGTGGCCCGAATTCTCTTCATTACATCCATTCGCACCTGCAGAACAGAGTGCGGGATATCGCCGATTGATTCGGGAACTATCGGAGTGGCTAATAGCAATCACTGGCTATGACGCCGTTTCTCTTCAACCTAATGCGGGTTCGCAAGGCGAATTCGCCGGGTTGTTGGCGATTCGGAATTTCCTCGTGAGCACCGGTGAAGAAGATCGCAATATTTGTTTGATTCCATCAAGTGCGCACGGAACAAACGCTGCTAGCGCTGTTATGGCCGGCATGCGAGTGGTCGTGGTTGCGTGCGATGAGGCTGGCAATGTTTCAATCGATGATATGAAGGCGAAGATTGCAGAATACGGTGACCGATTGGCAGCATTGATGGTTACGTATCCATCAACACATGGAGTTTTTGAAGCCGCCATCTCTGAAATCTGCGGGTTGGTTCATGACGCTGGCGGACAGGTTTACGTCGATGGTGCGAATCTCAATGCCCTTGTGGGCTTAGCGCAACCTGGAAAATTTGGAGCCGATGTCTCGCACTTAAATCTCCACAAGACATTTTGTATCCCGCACGGCGGTGGGGGACCAGGGGTAGGGCCGGTCATCAGTCGGGCTCACCTAGCCCCGTTCTTGCCAAATCACCCACTCGATCTAACGGTTGGTTCTGCGCAGGGTCCTGGACCGGTTAGTTCTGCACCGTTTGGATCAGCTGGCATCCTGCCCATTTCTTGGAGTTACATCCAAATGATGGGGGGAGATGGGTTAACTAGAGCCACTGAAGTAGCGATTCTTTCGGCTAATTACATCGCAAAACGGCTCGATCCATACTTCCCTGTGCTTTACAAGGGCACCCATGGGTACATCGCTCATGAATGCATCGTAGATTTACGAGAAATAACGAAGCTGACTGGTGCAACAGTGGATGATGTTGCTAAGCGTTTGATGGATTACGGTTTTCACGCCCCTACGGTCAGCTTCCCGGTGGCGGGCACGATGATGATTGAACCCACCGAGTCGGAAGATCTCGCAGAACTGGATCGCTTCATCAATGCCATGGTTTCCATTCGGGCTGAGATTTCTGACATTGAGCATGGAGAACTGCGTATCGAAGAATCTCCGCTTCGTTTTGCCCCACACACTGATAGTGATTTGCTGCGCCAGGAGTGGGACAGGAAATACAGCCGGGAAGTCGCCGCATATCCGCAAGGAGCCGATGCGGAAATGGCTCATAAAGGTAAGTACTGGCCGATGACCGGGAGAATTGATGGCGTCTACGGCGATCGAAACCTGATCTGTTCCTGCACTCCGATCGAGGAGCTGGCTATCAACGGATGAGCGACCGGATCGATTACATCGCGCGTAAAATTGACAGGGATTTCGAGCTAGATGGGAACTTGGCGAAGACCGTCTGGCAAGAAGCAACATGGAGTTCAAGTTTTGTCGATATGGCATCGGGGGAGCAGCCCGAATATGACACTCGGTGCGCATTAGTGTGGAGTGAAACCCGACTTTATGTGGCTTTTGCCGCGGAAGAGCCAAACATTCAAGCCTCCTTGACGAAGCGCGATAGTTTGATCTTTCTGGAAAATGACTTGGAACTCTTCATCGACGGTGTTGATTGTTATTACGAACTCGAACTTAACGCACTCAATACCTTGTACGAGGTCTTTTTCATCTGGCGCGATTCCGCTTTAAACGAAGAGAAGTTCCCGCCCGAAGTCTTCGATATTAGAAGCCCTGACACATACACATTCGGTGGTGACTATGACAGGACAGGTGAATCTTTCTGGATTGGAACGCACCCTCGAGGCACCAGATGGGCTTTTAGGGGTTTTGATATGCCAGGACTAGAAACAGCCGTTCATTTAAATGGAACCCTCAATGATCCGTTGAGAGTTGATCGAGGCTGGTCGGCAGAGATATCAATTCCATGGAAGAGTCTGGGGTACTTGGCACGTGGGAGGAGCTTGCCTCCTGAAGTGGGTGATACGTGGCGTATGTTCCTTGGTCGCTTTCAAAAGAAAATTGTGGACGGAAAGGAGATCTCGCCCCATCCAGCTAGCGCTTTACGCTCCCATGGCGTTTATGACACGCATTTACCGGAGGAGTGGAGCGTTATCTCATTTAGCAAGTAATTCCGGTTGCAAACTTATTACTTTACATAATGTAGATTATCGGCGATTGAACATGCGTTGAAAACCCCACCAGGTGGTCATCCAAAACGCTTCCAGAACGATTTTCCCGCTCATTTTGGATCTTCCAGCGACTCGCTCCACAAACGTTATTGGAACTTCAACGATCTTTAACTTGTCAGCCGCTGCTAACCGGACAATTTCAATTTGAAATCCATACCCTAAAGTTTGCAGATCAGAATCTAAAATATCTTTAACCAGTGGCCGGCTCAAGACTCGGTAACCACTTGTTAAGTCGCGGTAAGGCAAACCCAGGACTGTTGAGGCATATTTGGTACCGAATTTGGATATTAACCGACGACCAATCGGCCAGTTAACTACAGCGCCACCTGGCATCCATCGGGTTCCAAGAACCAGATCACACTGTTGTGCAACGCTCAGTAGATCGACAAGTTCCTCGGGCTGATGGCTGCCGTCCGCATCCATTTCGACAAAAAAATCATAATTTTGGGAAATTCCCCAGGTGAAACCAGCTAGATATGCCGGACCCAATCCGGCCTTTTGATCCCGGTGCAGTACAAATATCTTGGTATTTACCAAGGAATCGGCGATTTTGCCGGTTCCATCCGGCGAATTGTCATCCACTATTAAAATGTCGACTTTTGGCTGTGAAATCTGCAGCCGCGCAATGACATCCTTGATATTGGCTGCCTCGTTGTAGGTAGGGATGATTACCAGCGTTCGGTCGGTGCCCAACTCTTCATTCACCAATTGAGTGCAGCAATCATTCGATCAATGGAAGCTCCCAGCCCGTAATCGGCCTTAAAGCGCCAGATTGCATCCATATTTTGGGGTCGTTTGGGAAGGTGGATCGACATCGGAGGAACAGGAACATCAAGCGCACAGTGAACCAGTCTTGGCGCGATCGCAACATAATCCGCGCCTTCAATGAGTTTCTTTCGAATTCCACTCGATAACCGTTCATCGCCTGCGTGCGCTGCTGCAAGAGCTTCTTCAATAGTCTCGAAGTTGTTAGCGATTAGCGCCGCTCCCTTTTCGCCAATACCTCTTATTCCGGGCAAGCCGTCGGAGGCATCTCCACGGATCATCGCAAACAAGGCGTACCGCTCCCCTGGGATTTGGTAACGAGCTTCAATCCAAGCTCGATCTACTAAATCGTGATTTGAAATCCCCTTGGCTAGATAAACAACTTTTACTCGACGTTTGTCGTCTACTAATTGAAAAAGGTCGCGATCTCCGGTGGCGACAAAAGTTGGACCGCGTTCTTTAACACTGAAGGTTGCCATGATGTCATCGGCTTCGTAGTCGTCTACTCCAAGCATAGGGATGCCGAAAGCTTCCAAGATATCCAACAGAATCGGAATTTGCGGTCCTAGTGTATCTGGCTCTTCCTCCTCCCCTGATTCATCGATTCGATTTGCTTTGTAACCTGGGAAAAGCTCGACTCTCCAACTGGGTCGCCAATCTCCTTCCAGACAAGCAACTAATCGCGAAGGTTGATACTGCGTAATGAGCCGCGCTGACATATCTAAGAAGCCACGAATTGCATTGACTGGCTCGCCGTTAGGTGAAAGTAGCGTGTCCGGCATTCCAAAATATGCGCGGTACCAGAGAGATGCGCTATCTAAAAGGAGAAGTGTCATCCCACGATCCCAGCATACGAAACAATTCCACGGTCAATTCGCTTCAGGGCATTTGATACCGTCTGTGAGAGATGGGGAGACGCATTGCCGATTTGACGCAAGAGATCGATGATTTGTTTCATTGATCGAACGAAATCACCCACCGTCAGTTCAGTTCCCCGCAAAATACTTCCAAGGGAGTGACCACTTGCCCAGCGGAAAGAGGCCCAACAGAATGCTAGATCGGGTTCTCGCATCGGTTCTAATCCAATCTCAATTTCATCGGCATGGATAACAGACCACTGGTGAATCAGATCGGAAAGTGATTCTTCTACTGCGCCTTTAGGAATTTTAGGTGATTCATCCCTACGGGCCTCGAAAACCAATGCCGACAGAACAGAAACCATTTCAGGGCCATCTAGAGTATCAAAACTCCCCCGCTTAATTAATTCTGCAATAAGAAGGTCGGTTTCTCCGTAAATCTTTGCGAGAAGGACTCCCCATTCGGTAATCACTCCATTACGTAGATAGCCCGAGCGCTCCAACATAATTTGAACCTTATCAAAACGCTTTGCAATTAAATCGGTTCGACTACTCACCCTTTCCGATAGCCCGTTGGTTTCGCGAACTAGTCGATCAACTTTTTCGGCGATCCGGGAATGAGCTTCTCTTTCGCCACAGGAATGGCAAGGATGTTGACGTAACGCTTTCCGAGCAGCAATAAGTTCCTCTTCTGCGACTAAACGTTTTGCTTTGGTGAGTTTTGCAAAAGATTTCTCGATTGCCTTAATCTCAGCACGAATTTCGGCATATTCTTCAAAATCACCAGCGTGGCAGGTCATCGATTCACGAAGTTGATCTGTGGCTGCTTGATTTCGCTTGATTTGGCGAGCCAAACCAACAACGGCTTTATCGGCTTGATATTGTGCAAAGGAAGATTCGAGTGATGATCTAGCAGCGAGGCTTCCAAATCTGGATATCAAATTAATAGTCATATTATAAGTAGGCTTAAAGCTGCTTTTTAACGGATAAGTTCGAGTCGAAGCTAAACCTGCAACTGAACCAGAATCTATCTCTTTGCTCCACAAAATAACGGCGTTGCCCTCTACGTCAATTCCACGTCGACCGGCACGGCCGGTTAATTGCGTGAATTCACCAGGAGAAATCGCAACGTGAGCCTCCCCATTCCACTTCACTAACTTTTCCAAGACAACTGTACGGGCCGGCATATTAATTCCTAACGCCAATGTCTCAGTAGCAAAAACACATTTGACTAGTCCGAGCTGAAAGAGTTCCTCGACGGTTTCCTTAAAAGAAGGCAACAATCCGGCATGGTGCGCAGCAATTCCACGTTCGAGACCATCCAACCATTCCGAAAATCCGAGAACGACTAAATCCTCCTCTGGAATATTGGATGTTGCTCGGAAGGCTATTTCTCTAATCTGGCTCCGCTCATCTGCATTTGTGAGGCGGATACCTGCGACCAAGCATTGATGTACGGCTGCGGAACAAGCGTTGCGAGAAAAAATAAAGGTGATCGCCGGTAGAAGTCCTTCGCGGTCTAGTTTTTCAATAACTTCAGGACGACTCAAAGTCTTTACATTCGGCCCACGATCATTCCAGCCACTATTTCGTCCGCCATTTCGCGATTTGTGGTTTGAAGGCGTTCCCCGAGTACTCCGATAACTTTCTTTCTCGAGCCGAACTATTTCGGGATTGACTCGGCCGTCATCCACAAAGAGATCAAGGAGACGATTGTTGAAGAGGACGTGTTGATAAAGCGGGACAGGGCGATTTTCGGAGACGATTACATCGGTATTACCTCGAACCATATTGAGCCAATCACCAAATTCTTCGGCATTTGAAACTGTTGCCGACAACGAAGCAACTTGGGTGCTCTCGGGGAGGTGAATCAGTATTTCCTCCCAGACTGCACCGCGAAATTTATCGGCCAAATAATGAACTTCATCCATTACGACAAATTGCAAATTTTCGAGGGTTCTGGAATCCGAATAGATCATGTTGCGAAGAACTTCGGTGGTCATCACAACAATATTTGCCTCGGAATTTATGGAGGTATCACCAGTCAGCAATCCAACATTGGCCTCACCAAACATCGCCTTGAAATCTGAGTACTTTTGATTGGAAAGCGCCTTGATAGGAGCAGTGTAGAAACACTTTTTACCCTGACTCATTGCTAAAAAAGCGGCGAACTCTCCAACCACAGTCTTCCCGGCGCCAGTTGGTGCTGCGACAAGCACTCCCCTGCCTGACTCCAGGGAATGGCATCCACTAATCTGAAAATCGTCCAACGGAAAATCAAATTTACTTGCAAATTGATTTGTGTGTTTGAATGCATTGCGCTGAGTAGCGGCTGCATATCTCTCTGCCGGAGTTGT
>CAIYQS010000031.1 GCA_903928395.1 uncultured Actinomycetes bacterium
AAGTCGTCTTCTACACGCTCAATATCGTCTTCTCCGAAGTATGTTCCAGTCTGCACCTCGATAAAAATCAGCTCAACCGTTCCAGTATTTTTGATGCGATGGAGATCGAGGCGGGCAATATCTACCGACGAGCCCGCGCCTACAGTTATCCCTTGACCATTTCGGGTCGCAATACCTTCGCCCGAAATGACGAACCAATGTTCTGCTCGATGTTGATGCCGTTGGTATGAAAGTTGCATACCAGGATCTACCCAAATTCTCTTAATTTTATGGTCGGATTGTTCATCAAGTATCAAGTACTGACCCCACGGGCGGTTCACTATTTCATGCATAGAGGGAGTCTACCTCGCCCATTCCTTGGAAAATAGTGAAGCTCTAGCTGAACTGACGGAGACCCACTGAAATAGAACGTGGTTGTGCTTTCAAATCGCACCTCTAAATCTTGCTAGAGATTCGAGGAAGAATCGAAAGGAATCCGTAATCCTTTTTGGATATGGTGCTGAGAACTGAGTAATGCGGTCGTCGTGTGGAAATGCAACTCAGGATGACAACTACATCAAGTGCTTGATCGGAAAAATTATGAATTCGAAAAACGTGGTTGGAACATTGGTCCTTTGTTCGGTTTTTTCCTTACCAACAACCTGGGTAAATGCATCTAGCGCTGTGCTAGTTCATAAAGCATTTGTAAACGGGACAAGTTGCAAAGTCTTAAACGAAACCGTCGTCCAGGGAGATTACAAATTTACTTGTTTGAAGGTTCTTAACTTTAATGTGTGGGTCTCCGTCGCTTTAAAAACACCTCCCTATTTTGTAACGCAAGACGTCCTGCAAACGACTTCGCCATTCGCACCGCCATCCAAAATTGAGTTTATCGTTCTTTGGAATGGAGAGGATATCCACGGCGTCAGCTATCCAACCGGAACGACCGTATCTGTGAGACTGGATGGAGTCGACAGCAATTATCAAGTGACGCCGAAACAGCCCGTTACCTTCTTTCTACCGAACGTTCTTCATAAATTTGCTTAAATAGCCAATGTACCCACATTGAAAAGTCAGCCTTCAACGACGGTTTCGGTGCCTCCGCTTGATCTTTCGCTCTTAACAAATGTCTCGCTTAAAGAATTGAAATCCGGTCCTCCCGTACTCTCCTGTGCGGGTTCAGGTGAAACATCAGGGGCACATCCTGGATGGAGCAGTGCTGCAGCCATAAAATTGACTGTAATTGATTTCGGTAGCGGCAGCCACGCTTTGTTCTGGTGCCCTGCGGCAGCACCAAGTGGAAGCGGCAGAATCTCTTACACGGTCGCAACCTCGCCAAATGGCTATACCTGCGAGACAACACAACTTTCTTGCCTGATTGTCGGACTTGCTGGGAAATTTAGTTATCAAATTGCAGCGTCGGACGAGACGGGAACTTCTATGGCCGGACTGGCGACTATTCAATCTAGCGGCACCATCCCCGCCTGCATTCCCGGTCCTCTTACCTGCAACATATCTAATGCCTTATTGGTTTTTCACACCTACGGAAATGTTCCGCCCATTTCGCTGGGAGATTGTACTTTTGCCGCGATCGCAGACTGGGAACAAATTGTCTTTGGTAATACTTCTGATGCAACGGAACTTGGAATTCAATTCAGTGAGGCAGGTGGAACGCTGAAAGTCGGCCTAAGCGATGATCAAACCTTTAGCTACTGGGAGAAGTCGGCAATCACTGGAATTTCATTGGTTAGTTCAACGCCCTACCCTGCGGATCCAGAAGATATTCGGACCGCCATCGACAATCACAAAGTCGGAGCCTTGATCGCCTCATTGCATGCAGAAAAAGGCCAGTTTCTAGGTAACATCATGTTCGTCGATCAAAGCTTTCATTGGATAGTTGTGGATGGGTACACGCAACGTGGTCCGCTTGTTGTTACCTGGGGACAAACCATCCAAATGACTTGGCAACAATGGAACCGAGAAGTTGGAACGGTCTGGCAAGTCGTGGGAAAAGCAGCCTAAAAGATTTCCAAGTTAGAGGTATCTTTGACGCTTCGGATCTAGGCAAGATCAGAACTTCTTAACTCAGATTTGATTGCGAGGCCTGACTAACGTATGACCGGTCGTAGGAACTCTGCTTACTGTGTTCTCTTCATGGCGGTCGCCCTAATTTTCTCCTCTGTTTCGATCGAGTCAGCTTCTGCAACCGTAAAAGTCACAAATGGTCACAGTTGTAAAAAAGGAAGCAAGAACATAGTAGAAAATAATTTGATTTTTCGT
>CAIYQS010000032.1 GCA_903928395.1 uncultured Actinomycetes bacterium
AAGGGCTGCCAATTACCCCATACCCCAATCAGGCCTTTGCAGGCCAGAGGAGAAGGATAACCTGAATTACGCCCTGAAGATTACATCAGATCAAGAGGGCAGCTTTGATCCGTTCCAAACTTTTGGCTGCGCCGAGGAGTTCCATGGACTCAAAGAGCGGCGGGGAAATATGACTGCCAGTGACAGCGATCCGAACCGCACCAAAAGCAATTCGGGGCTTGAGACCAAGTTCCTCGATAAGCGCGGCACGTAGAACTGACTCGATGGCAGCATGGTTCCACTCAGTAAGGCCGGCGAGGCGATCCAGCGATGCTTGTAAAACCTTCTTGCTCTGCTCATCGGAGATCTTTGAGGCCGAATCCGACTCAACCGCAAAATCTTGAGTGAACAAAAATTTAAGCATCGGTGGGATCTCCGAAAGCGTCGCGATGCGCTCTTGAATTATTGGCAGGGCTTTTTTCACTAACTCAATTTCTGATGCGGTACCTGTGACTACGTTCGCGCGAGTTAAGAATGGCATCGCCCAATCGAAGAACGAGTTGGGAGTGAGCGCTCGAATTTTGTCGCCGTTGATTGCTTCTAGCTTCTTAATATCAAATCTCGCGGGGCTCGAATGAACTCGCTCCACTGTAAAGAGTTCGGTTAACTCCTTCATGGTGACATCTTCTCGATCTTCTCCAGGTGACCAACCGAGGAGGGCTAAGTAATTGCAGATAGCTTCAGGGAGGTAACCAGCGTCGCGATACCAAGCAATTGAAACTTCACCGTTGCGCTTGGAAAGTTTGGCATTGTCTTGTCCCATCACGAATGGCAAGTGCGCGAATAGTGGATAATCCTCAGGAGCCACGCCCATTGCTTGATAGACCCGAATTTGACGCGGAGTCGATGAAAGTAAATCTTCGCCACGCAAAACATGTGTGATCTTCATCAGCACATCGTCAACAGCAACTGCGAGGGTATAGAGCGGTGATCCATCGGCGCGAACAAGAACAAAATCTGGAACAAAGTTATGGTCAAAGCTCACTTCTCCGCGAATCAGGTCAGTGAAAGTTGTACTGCCCTCTGGCATCAGCATGCGAACAACGGGCTTGCGGCCTTCCGCGACGTATGCGGCAATCTGTTCTGAAGTTAAGTTACGGCAATGTCCGTTATAGCCGGGAGCAACATTTGCAGCACGTTGTGCTTCGCGAACCGCTTCTAACTCTTCAGCGGAGCAGTAACAGTGATATGCAAAGCCCTCATCCAAGAATTGCTTTGCGTACTTGGCATAAATATCGAGGCGTTGTGATTGCAAGTAAGGACCGTATGGACCCCCAACTTCTGGGCCTTCATCCCAATCCAGACCGAGCCATCGCAAAGTTCCGAGTGCGGCTTGAATGTATTCATCGGTAACGCGCTCGGTATCAGTGTCCTCGATCCGAAAGACAAACTTGCCGCCGGTGTGACGGGCGTACGCCCAGTCAAATAACGCTGTGCGAATATTGCCGACATGCAACTCACCCGTGGGAGATGGCGCAAAGCGAACTCGAACCTCTTTATTACTCACTTTTAGCACTCACCTTGTTAGTTAATACTCCTAGGCCGTCGATACTTACTTCGACGGTTGATCCTTCCGGCATGGGTCCGATGCCGGAAGGAGTTCCGGTCAGGATGACATCACCAGGCAGAAGGGTCATCACCTGTGTCACAAAAGCAATGATCTCAGGAACCTTAAAAATCATCGAGCTAACAAGTCCAGATTGTTTCACTTCGCCGTTGAGAGTCGTTTGAACCAATTGTGAGTCTGGGACGAAGTCGGTTTCAACCCACGGACCAATTGGGCAAAAGGTGTCGAATCCTTTGGCACGAGTCCATTGCCCGTCCTTACTCTGTAAATCCCGAGCCGTCACATCATTAGCGATGGTGTATCCAAATATCACATCGCTAAAGCGCTCTTTCGGGACATCCTTACAAATCCGCCCAATCACAATAGCCAACTCGCCTTCAAAATCAACCCGTTCCGACATCCGAGGCCATTGGATCGTGTCATTTGGCCCGATGACGGAGGTATTTGGCTTTAAGAAAATAATGGGTTCATCTGGAACTGCAGAATTCATCTCAGCTGCATGATCGGCATAGTTTTTGCCGATACACACCACTTTGCTCCTAGGGATAATCGGGGCCAGTAACCTGACATCAGCGAGGGCCGCCTTGGTTTCCGTCGGAATGATGCCTGAATAAATTGGGTCACCCTTAAGCACCAAAATCTGGTCTTTGTCGTTCAGGACTCCAAAGTGGGGATCGGTGCCGATTCCGATCGATTCATTCGGCGTAAAACGAACAATACGCATGAGCCAACCCTACCTGCTTATTTAGGCGACTCTCCATCCAGGGTTGGTTGTGCTTTGGTTGCAAGAACTGTGGCGATTCGGTGACGTCGGCCGACCGGGCGTTCAGCCACTAATTGCCAACCGGCGACGGTAATTTCACTTCCAGGGATAGGTACTCGACCCAACTGCTTTGCCAGTAGGCCGCCAACACTATCTACATCTTCGCTTGCACCATCTTCCAGTTCGATTTTAAAAGCAGCGGCAAAGTCATCGATGTTGAGCCGCGCCGATAAACGGGCCTGGGTATCCGAAAGCCACTCGATCTCGTCCGTTTCATCATCATATTCATCGGCAATTTCTCCGACGATTTCTTCCAGAATATCTTCGATAGTAATCAAGCCGGCGGTGCCACCATATTCATCAATAACGATCGCCATATGGGTTTGATTTCGTTGCATCTCTTTGAGAAGGTCTGCCGCAGTTTTATTTTCAGGAATGAACGAAGCTGGGCGCAGATGTTCTGCGACGCTTTCGCTTTGCTCGGAATCATGATGCTCATGAACCCGGCGGGCTAAATCTTTAACGTAAGCGATTCCGATGACTTCATCTAGGTTTTCGGCGATCACGGGGATTCTGGTAAACCCCGATCGCAAAGCGAGCGATAATCCTTGGCGCAAAGTCCGATTGCCTTCAATCCAAACAATATCTGTGCGAGGAACCATGAGCTCTCGGACGAGGGTATCTCCCAAATCAAGAACTGACTGCATCATTTCGCGCTGTGAATCGGCAATGATTCCTCGATCACCCGCGTTGTCCATAAGTTTACGTAGATCCGATTCATCATTAAATATGATCGGAAGCGTGATTCCGTAGCGCTTTAATTTTCGGAGGACTTTTACGAGCATTATCTTGACTGCCACTTCAACAAAATTGACTCCTGTAAATCAAACATTGCCTTCTCTTCTGCAGGTTCGACGTGATCGTAACCCAAACAATGCAAGACGCCATGGATGGTCAGCAGATGGAGTTCGCTCTCCAAACCATTTTTAGCTTGTGCTTGTGCAAACTGCGGACAGAGGACGATGTCCCCCACTATCCCCGGAAGCGGTGAATGCGGCTCTAGTTCATCCATCGGGAAAGAAAGCACGTCGGTCGGACCTTTGAGATCCATCCACTCTTCATGCAGTTCGCTCATTCGAGATTCATCGACAACAGATATCGCCAAATCACAGTCCTCGTGCAGCCCCATGTATTGCATTGCAAACTCCGCAACACTGACAAGATCGGACTCTATAAGGTCGATGCCCGATTCGTTGGAAAGTTCTACATTCATGATTGCTCTCTTGCGAGGTTAGCGATCACCGGTCCCCGAAGTTCGAAGCGGTCTAAAGTTTGTTGGTTTTGCGGCGTCAAAGCGACCGTAAGCGCTAACGATTTCACCAACGAGTCGATTTCGGACAACGTCCTCAGCGGTGAGATACATAAAGCAGATGTCATCTACGCCATCCAGAATTTCGCCGACAACTTTAAGGCCAGAAGGAGTCCCGTTAGGAAGATCCACTTGAGTGACATCTCCAGTGATGACCATTTTTGAACCAAAGCCCAAGCGGGTCAAGAACATTTTCATCTGCTCTGCAGATGTATTCTGCGCCTCATCTAAAATTACAAATGCATCATTGAGCGTGCGCCCGCGCATATAGGCAAGCGGCGCAATTTCGATGATTCCCGATTGCATTAAACGCGGAATTGATTCTTGATCAATCATGTCGTGTAACGCGTCAAAGAGCGGGCGCAAATACGGATCTATCTTCTCTTGAAGTGTCCCGGGAAGAAATCCAAGGCGCTCCCCTGCTTCAACTGCGGGACGCGTTAATATGATTCGATTAACTTCCTTAGCTTGCAAAGATTGAATTGCCTTCGCCATCGCCAAATAAGTCTTACCAGTTCCTGCGGGACCTACACCAAAAGTAATTGTGTTCTCATCTATCGCTTCCACATAACGTTTTTGATTTGCCGTCTTCGGCCTAATCGTCTTGCCGCGGTTACTCAAAATGTTAAGCGATAGGACTTCTGCAGGATGATCCACCGGAACGTGCTTGACCATTCCAATTGCATGATGAATCGCATCGAGGCTGAGGGACTGACCCGCACGAATGAGCACCAGCAACTCTTTTACTAAGACTTCGAATTGCGAAACCTCAACAATTTCGCCTTTCACGAAAATCTCATTGCCACGAAATGTAATAAGGAGATTTGGGAAAGTGGCTTCAAAGATCCGCAGATACGCATCTTGCGGTCCGGTGAGCGCGACCATAGGGATGGCGGCGGGGACTGTTATCAAAGGTCTATCCATTAGTAATAAATTCTACGGTTAACCTGGTGGCCAAGCGAATGCTCGTCCACCAAGAAGGTGCAAATGAGCGTGAAATACGCTCTGACCTGCACTTGCGCCAGTATTAAACACAATTCGGTAGCCATCCAACCCTAAGAATGTCGCAATGGTTCGTGCTGCGCCAAATAACTCCGAAAGCGTTGCGGAATCTACGGCTGCAAGTTCAGCAGCATTCTCGAAATGTTCACGAGGTATGACCAAGACATGCGATGGCGCTTCTGGATTGAGATCCTTAAAAGCAACGACTTTCTCGCTTTCGTAGAGAAAATGGGTTGGGATTTCACCCGCTGCGATCTTGCAGAATATGCACATATCGAAAGCCTATTACTTACCAGCGGCCGATGAGGGCTGATATTGCCGACAGCGCTGCAAATCCCGCATGCGCTGACCGAAAAACTTCATTTCCCAACTGCACAACTGTGCCACCTGCAACGCCAAAAAATCCGAGCTCTTCCCCCGTTATTCCACCTTCTGGTCCAATGACTAAAACGATTGGACCGTGCGAAAAACGTTTTGCCGCCTCTGAGATTTTGATGGTTGCAGACTCATGAAGAATCAAAAGATTAGATTGGCCACCAAAACGCTTTGCAATTTGATTAGTGGTTATCGGTCCTTCAATTTCAGGCAAGATAAGTCGACGAGATTGCTTTGCAGCCGCAACAGAAGTGGCAAACCACTTTGCCCCTAGATCATCTTGCCATTTCGCGATAGAGCGATCGGCTTGCCAAGGAATGACTGTGGTCGCTCCGGCTACGGTGAGTAACTCGATAGCCTCCTTAGCGCGATCTGATTTCATCAGCGCTTGAACGACAATCAATTCCGGATGTTCAGGTGCAGCTATTCCACGCTCAAGAACCGCCACTGTAAAACTCTTTTTGCCGATTGCTTCGATGCTCCCGCGAACCCAAGCACCACCACCATCGGCCAATAAAATTTCCTCGCCTAGTGACACGCGCAAAACTTTGATTGCGTGATGTGCTTCGTCTCCTGTTACCTCAATCGTGGTGTTGGTACCGAGACTAGGAACGAAGAAGAGAGTCAACACGCTTTAAGGTTACCGCTATCTATTAAAAGCATCACGAACCCGACCAAAGAGTCCACTCTGATGCCGACTCTTGTCGCGATTATGGACCTCAAAAGATCCGGCTCGTTCATCGCGAATCTTGGCAAATTTCCGCAGTAACTCTTGTTCCTCTTTGGAGAGTTTTTGCGGGGTGATCACTTCCACGTGCACAATAAGGTCGCCCCGACCCGAACCGCGCAATTTACCGACTCCAAAACCTCGGAGAACAACGGCTTCAGCAGATTGGATTCCAGCTTTTATCTCGATTTCTTGTGGTCCATCGAGGGTGTCGACTTCCACTTTGGTACCCAGAGCGGCAGCAGCCATAGAAATCGCAATGGAAATGTGCAAATCATTTCCGTCACGTATTAAGAATTCGTGAGGTTTCTCGATGATTTCCACATACAAATCTCCCGCTGTTCCACCTCCCGGGCCAACTTCACCTTGGCCACTCATTTGAATCCGATTGCCATCTTCAACTCCAGCAGGAATTTTTACATTTATAGTCCGTCGTGAACGAACTCGCCCATCACCTGCACACTCACTGCAGGGAGTCGCGATGACGGAGCCATATCCGCCACAATTGTTGCAAGGTCGGCTCGTCATTACGTTTCCAATAAATGAACGCGTCACTTGCTGAATCTCGCCTCGGCCTTTACAAATTCCACAGGTCTGTGGCTTGGAATTGTCCGCACATCCTGTTCCGCCGCATTTGTCGCAGCGCACCGCGGTTTCAACAGTGAGTTCACGCTCTGTCCCGAAGGCAATTTCTTCTAAATCAAGTTCGACACGTATTAGTGCATCCTGGCCAGCACGCGCGCGTGGCCTTGGTCCGCGCGATCCCCCGCCGCCAAAGAAAGCATCCATGATGTCGCCGAATCCGAAATTCTGGGTGCCTCCAAATTGTGAAAAAGGATCTCCACCTAAGTCATATTTCTGTCGCTTAGAAGGATCACTCAAAACCTCATAAGCAGCGGTGATGTCCTTAAATTTGTCCTTCACCGAGGGATCGGGATTTACATCTGGGTGATATTCCCGTGCCAATTTTCGGTAAGCCTTCTTAATTTCATCAAAAGATGAATCACGGTGAACTCCAAGAGTTTCGTAGAGATCAGCCATGCGTATTTCCCCCAAGGAATTGTCCGATGTAACGTGCAACGGTATTTACTGTTGCAATAGTTTGCGCATAGTCCATGCGGGTGGGTCCTAAGACGCCGAGTGCACCAGTCGAGTGTCCGTCCACTTCGTAGCCAACAGTCACAACGGAAGTTGTCTGTAGATTCTTTTCCCTCTGCTCATCACCGATACGAACCTGAATATTGCTACTGGAATCAGCGAGAAGTCGGAGCAAGATTACTTGCTCTTCAAGAGCTTCGAGAATTGGAAAAATTGAGGCGGCACTTTCTTGTGCCCCAGTCCGGGCCAAATTTGCGGTTCCCGCTAGGACTACCTTGTTTTCGTCCGGGTATTGAATAACGGCTACCAATTTGGTCAATTGCGCCAATATTTTTGCCGTACGGATAAAGAGGTCATCACGATCAAAAGAATGTGATAGAAAAGTTTCTATCGCCCTACGCTCCGCGCTGGATAGCGGCTTTATCTGGGCCAACTTATCCACAAAAAGTCGGTATCCGGTATTGGTTGGAATTCGACCGGCGCTGGTGTGAGGCTGAGTGATGAGCCCAGCATCTTCCAAGATAGCCATATCGTTGCGAATCGTTGCAGGAGAAACGCCCATCGGATGTCGCTCGGCAATTAACTTAGAACCCACCGGTTCCTGCGTCGCGACATACTCATCGACGATGGCTCGGAGAATCTCTAATTGGCGCTCTTGCATGATTCGCTAAATCTACTACAACAGGATTTCGCGCACGATTCGATCGGCAATGAGCCGACCGCTGCTGCTCAGAACGACTCGTCCATTGGCCCAGGCATCTGCCTGCAGATGCTTTTCCGCCAGGTAGCCAACCAGCGGCCGTTGTTCAAGCTCAGAAAGTGCGGTGAGTTCTAAACCAGTGGCTAAGCGAAGCTGCAACATAATCTCTTCGACGCGTTTTTCTTTTTCAGTCAGAATTTCCTGCCCGTGGATTGGGTTTTTGTTCTCTGAAACTTTTTGCGCATACGCGGCCGGGTGTTTAACGTTCCAGAATCGACGACCGTTGATATGTGAGTGTGCGCCAGCACCAGCGCCCCACCAGTTATCACCATTCCAATACGCGATGTTATGGCGACACTCGGAGCCTGGCTTTGACCAGTTGCTGAGTTCATACCAATTAAAACCGGCTGTTATAAATTTTTCATCTGCGATCAAGTATTTATCCGCGGTTTGATCATCGTCTGGCATGACCACCTCCCCACGTTTCACTTGGGCACCTAACCTGGTTCCATTTTCTACTATGAGCGCATACGCCGAAATATGTGAGATCGGAAGTGAGAGGGCCGTGTCAACGGTCTTTTCCCAGTCCCCAATAGATTCGCCGGCTGTTCCGTAAATGAGGTCAACGCTTACCTCTCGAAATCCCACCTCGCGAGCCCAGGTCGTGGCCTTGAAAACATTTTCTGGGTTGTGCGTTCGGTCAAGTGACTTGAGCACGTGTTCTTCAGCGGATTGCATTCCGAAGGAGATGCGATTAAATCCCGCTTCCCGCAACGCCGCCAGCTTCTCCTTGGAGACAGTATCTGGATTGGCTTCCAACGTTATTTCAGCGTCATCTATCAGGTCAAAATGTGCTCCAATAGCGCTGATTACTCGACCCAAGTCGCTGCTCTCCATCAACGTTGGAGTCCCGCCACCAAAGAAAATTGTTGGAACCATCGTTGCATCGGACGTTTCTCTGGCAAATTCTATTTCTCGTATCAATAAGTCAGTGTAAGACCGAGAAGTAGTAGACAGGTCAGAACTTATCGACAACTCTGCAGGTGTGTACGTATTAAAATCGCAGTATCCGCAGCGCCGAACGCAATACGGGATATGAACGTAGAAGGCGAGCGTGCT
>CAIYQS010000033.1 GCA_903928395.1 uncultured Actinomycetes bacterium
GGATTGGCAGTCGCAGCACCAGCACTTGGAACTCCAATTGCAAGAGATACGGTCACGAGCAAAGTCGACGATATGACCATGCTTTTTTTCTTGATCAAACTTTTCAACATAGAAAAACTCCCCCAAGGGTTGAGGGAGGAAATATTCGGACTTTCGGATGCAACTCTCACGAGATCATCTAAAGGCCCGACCTTCCTCCGAGGTCGGATACTTCGATATCTAAGAGGAGGCGACCTGGCTTAGAAACCTAACGGCTTCAATACAGTTGCGGGACAGCGTCGGATTTGCACCGACTTCGCTCCTTTTAATACCACCAGACACAATGAAGGGTCTGGTGAACGAAAGTTAGCACCTGTCCACCCAACTCCCAAGCCCCCTCGGGGATGACACGCCCTTGGTGTGGACCTTCTCGGTGGCTAGGCTTCGGAGATGGAATATCGTCGCCTTGGCTCGTCTGGAATGTATGTCTCTGAGATTTCTTACGGAAACTGGATCACGCACGGTAGCCAAGTGGAAGAAGATGCAGCGATCAAGTGCGTAAAAACAGCTCTTGATGAAGGAATCACCACTTTTGATACCGCAGATGTCTACGCGGGCACCCGAGCCGAATCAGTCCTTGGTAAAGCGCTTAAAGGAGTCAGGCGCGAGTCCTATGAATTGTTTACCAAGGTTTATGGCGGAACTGGCCCGGGCAAGAACGACCGCGGATTATCACGAAAGCACATCATGGAGTCTGTGCACAATTCCCTCAAACGCCTCAACACTGATCACATTGACCTATATCAGTTCCACCGCTTTGATTTTGAATCCCCGCTCGAAGAGTCACTCCAAGCATTTGAAGATTTAGTTCGACAGGGCAAGGTTAATTACGTCGGTTTTTCGGAATGGGACTCGAACCAAATTAATCAGGCACTTTCTATCCAAAAGCAACGTGGGTGGACCCGCTTCGTTTCCAGCCAACCGCAATATTCGATGTTATGGCGAGTAATAGACCGGGAAATTGTTCCGCTCTCTGAGCGCGAAGGGATTGGTCAGATTGTCTGGTCGCCAATCGCACAAGGAGTTTTGACCGGAAAATATCTTCCAGGCAAGAAGCCGCCAACGGGATCCCGAACAACAGATGAAAAATCTGGTGCTGGCATGATTTCACGTTGGATGCGAGATGACGTTCTTACCGCCGTTCAGGATTTAAAACCAATTGCAAACAGTGTTGGTCTTTCGATGTCCCAGTTAGCACTCGCTTGGGCACTCCAAAATTCAAACGTCTCGTCTGTCATCATGGGCGCTACCAAACCGGCTCAGGTGAAGGAAAATGTGAAAGCTGCCGGTGTGAAATTGGAGCCTGAAGTCATGCAGGCAATCGATGCGATACTTGGCGGACTACCAGAAACCGACCCAGCCAAAACGGTGAGCCCGAATCCCAGGTCCTAACATTTAAATTCTGTTTCCTTACGATTTACAAACGGGATTACCCCCCGAAGCAGGCATGTGTAGAATTTTAATATGGAATATCGTCGCCTTGGTTCATCGGGAATGTATGTCTCAGAGATCGCTTATGGAAATTGGATTACTCACGGCAGTCAGGTAGAAGAAGACGCTGCAATTAAATGCGTGAAGGCTGCACTTGCCGAAGGAATCACGACTTTTGATACCGCCGATGTTTATGCGGGAACGCGTGCCGAAACTGTTCTCGGTAAGGCTCTCAAGGGAGTGAGACGAGAGTCGTACGAATTATTCACCAAGGTGTATTGGCCGACTGGCACTGGTAAGAACGATCGCGGGCTGTCTCGGAAGCACATCATGGAATCCGTGCATGCCTCGCTCAAACGCTTAAACACTGATCACATCGACCTTTACCAATTTCACCGTTTTGATGTTGAATCACCTCTTGAAGAATCACTTCAAGCATTTGAAGACTTAGTCCGACAGGGCAAAGTCAATTACATCGGATTTTCCGAATGGAATGCCCATCAAATTGCGCAAGCGCTAGATATTCAAAAGCAACGTGGATGGACTCGCTTTGTTTCTAGTCAACCGCAGTATTCGATGCTTTGGCGCGTTATTGAAAAAGAAGTCGTGCCGCTTTCTGAACGCGAAGGAATCGGGCAGATAGTCTGGTCACCTATCGCGCAAGGAATACTAACTGGCAAGTATTTGCCGGGTAAGAAACCACCTGTTGGATCCCGCGCAACCGATAAGAAATCTGGAGCTGGATTCATTTCCAGGTGGATGACCGATGAAGTTCTTACAGCTGTTCAGAATTTGAAGCCGATCGCTGATGGCTTGGGTCTGTCGATGTCTCAATTGGCTCTCGCTTGGGCGCTACAAAATCAGAATGTCTCCGCTGTAATCATGGGAGAAACGAAACCCACTCAAGTGAAAGAAAACGTGAAGGCATCGGGAGTAAAACTCGATGCTGAGGTTATGACCGCCATTGATGCCGCTTTAGGAACTTTGCCAGAAACTGATCCAACAAAGAACGAAAGCCCAAACCCGAGGGCTTGAGCTTTCGATAATACGTCGTTACTAAATTAAATCTCCACGATTCACTTGAGGCGCTGGGGCACGCATGCGACGCATTTGGGTTGAACGTAGCCAGCCGTACATACCAAGTCCTTTTGTGGACTCACCAGGGAATTTCGCAGTAACTGCTTTACGGATTCGACGCGTCATGAAGAAGCCCGACAAAACGGTGTACAACATTGCTAGGTACATAAACAAGATTGCGACCAGCGAAACATATTTATTGTGAACAACACTCAAGACCAACACGGTTGCTACCGCTGGCAAGAAGTATTCGCCGACATTGCGGCGGGAGTCGATGTAATTTCTTACATATCGACGAACCGGACCTCTGTCACGAGCTGGCAGGGCGTTCTCATCTCCGCGCATGTACGCGGCACGGGCTGCAAGGCGCTTTGCCTTCAACTCGTTCCGATCGCGCGCTTTGGTTGCCTTGCTGGCAGGGGAGGTGATGGCGTTTACCTTGTTGAGCGCTTCGGCATCTTTGCGCTTTGGTGTCGGTGCGTCTTTAGTCATGTGGTTACGGTAGAGCCAGCATTCGCTCCAGCGCAACTCTGGCAAAATGTGCGGTTTTGGGGTCAACCGAAATCTGGTTGACGACCCGTCCTCCCAGCAAAGTTTCCATGGCCCAGACCAGGTGAGGCAGGTCAATGCGGTTCATGGTTGAGCAGTAGCAGACGCTTTTATCGAGAAATACGATCTCTTTGTCGGGATTGGTACGAGCCAGCCGTTGAACCAAATTCAATTCGGTGCCAATAGCCCACTTGGATCCCGCAGGAGAGCTCTCAACGGTTCGAATAATAGCCTCGGTACTTCCAACGACATCCGCGGCCATGACGACATCGTTCTGGCATTCGGGATGGACAAGAACCTTTACGCCATCGAGCCGGGCTCGAACGTCCGCAACGTTTTTCAAGGAAAAACGGCCGTGAACCGAACAGTGGCCGCGCCACAAAATTACTTTTGCAGCTAACAGTTCTTCATCAGAGAGTCCACCCTGAGGTTTCCAGGGATTCCAGAGAACACAGTCAGCGGCTGTGAGCCCCAAATGCAAAAGAGCTGTGTTACGACCCAGATGTTGATCGGGCAAAAAGAAAATCTTCTCTCCACGTTCAAATGCCCACTTCATGGCACGCTCGGCATTTGAGGAAGTGCAGACGGCTCCTCCGTTTTGACCAGTAAAACTCTTTATCGCGGCGGTTGAATTCATATAGGTGATCGGGATTGTGCGATCTGCTATTCCGAGTTTTTGGAAGTGCGCCCAAGCTGCTTCGACTTGATGTTCAGCTGCCATATCTGCCATGGAACATCCCGCCGCGAGGTCGGGAAGAATCACCTTTTGGTCAGAAGCCGTGAGGATATCCGCCGATTCCGCCATAAAATGAACTCCACAAAAAATTACTAGCTCGGCATCAGGGTTCTGCGCAGCAGCTTGCGCTAGTTTGAATGAGTCACCAGTGATGTCGGCAAATGCAATAACTTCGTCACGTTGGTAATGGTGACCAAGAATCATTGCTCGTGAACCCAGTGCCTTTCGAGCGACCTGGGCTCGCTCCACCAAATTCGGATCGCTCGCTGGAGGAAGTTGCCCGTCGCAAGAAACCCCGCGCTCGCTTAAAAGATCGCTTCCACGCCCTAGAAGCAACAAGTCGGCTAACGTTCCTGAGGCCATAGTTTGATTTTAGAGGTATTATTTCGATCATGAGTACCGAAACCGCACAAGATGTCACGATTCAGACCCAGACCGGGATCATCCTCACCGATGTTGCCGCAACCAAGGTCGCGGCTCTTCTAACCCAGGAAGGCCGTGATGACCTAAGCCTTCGCGTCGCTGTTCAACCTGGTGGTTGTTCTGGCCTACGTTATCAACTCTATTTTGATGATCGTGCGCTCGAAGGAGATACCGTTTCAACTTTTGGAAACGTGAAGGTCGTGACCGACAAGATGAGCACCCCATATTTAATGGGTGCCTCTATCGACTTCGTCGACACCATTGAAAAGCAGGGTTTCACTATCGACAATCCAAATGCTCAAGGCTCTTGCGCCTGCGGCGACTCCTTTAACTAACTGCCAAGCGCTGCATGAAAGTTGCCGTCGCTGGCTCGGTCGGCCGTGATCATTTGATGACTTTCCCGGGGAAGTTCACCGACTCCCTCGTCGAAGGTTCGCTCGCGAAAGTATCGCTTTCTTTTCTGGTGGATGGGCTTGATATTCACCGCGGTGGTTGCGCTGCCAACATCACTTTCGGTATGGGAGCACTAGGGCTCAACCCACTGCTTGTGGCCGCAGTCGGCAAAGATTGGGCGGATTACAACGATTGGCTAGTGCGCCACGGCGTCAATACCGATCATGTCAGAATTTCAAAAGAACTCTATACCGCCACCTTTATGGTGACTACGGATGACGAA
>CAIYQS010000034.1 GCA_903928395.1 uncultured Actinomycetes bacterium
CCGATCGCCCAGAGCTCTTCTTTAAGAGCACCGCATCTCGCACAAGTACTTCGCACCAAACAATTGGAATTCGTTACGACTCCCCGGCATCAGTGCCCGAGCCAGAGGTTGCAATATATATAAATAAGTATCAAGAGATCATCGGCTATTCCATCTGCAACGATGTCACCGCTCGTTCTATCGAGGGAGAAAACCCGCTCTACTTGTCACAAGCAAAAATCTATCTCGGTTCCACTTCTCTCGGCCCTGATATAACGCCGAGTTGGCTAGTGCCCCCTGCCGCCCTCATGACCATTTCGGCGCAAATAATTAGATTAGGTGTACAGGTTTGGCAGGCGCAGACCTCTTTGGGAGCGCTCAATCGAACGTTGGAAGATCTGGTTTCCTATTTGTTTCGCTGTCAGATCTTTCCATATGGGGTGATTCTCTCCACCGGCACGGGCATCGTTCCGCCGATAGATGTATCGCTGCAAGAGGGAGATACGGTCGAAATATCGGTTGCAGGTTTGGGGATTTTCAGTAATCAGGTAGTTGTAATCCCACAAGAACCCCAATGAGTTTTCACAAAGAATCCACAAAGTAGCGGTTAATTATTCCTTCTAGGGCAATCGGGCCCCATCGTTCAAGGAGTAAGAAAATGAAATCAAAGAAGACCGTAGCGGTAGCCCTGTTGGTCTCGGGCTTATTAATTGGAACCACCGTTTCAGCACTCGCTGATGAATCCCCAGCTCCAACCACCAGTCCATCGACATATCAAACCCAACTCGCTGCCTACAAAATTGCATTGACTCAGTATCGAGTCGCACTCGTAACAAATGACATTAACTATCGCGCAGCCATGGCAAAGTATCAGTCCGACTGGAACACCACCATGAAGAATTATTGGGCAGCATGGCAGACGGCCATCACCGCCTTCCGCACAGCCAACGATGCATATCAAGCACAACTGGCCCCCATCCAAGCAGCGCGTAAGAGCGCTCTCGATGCCGCAGGTACCGCCTTCTTAGCCGCAACCGCAGCTGCCACAACTAATGACGCTCTCAATGCGGCTCTCTCCGCTTGGGGAAATGCAACCAAGGCTGCCAACGCCACCTATAAGAGCGCAGTTACAGCACTAGGTGTTGCACCAGTTCGTCCAGTCCAACCAACCGAACCTGTTAAGCCTGCAGCTCCGGTAAAACCAGTTGATCCAAAGAAGCCAATTGCACCGGAAAAGCCACATAAGTAACCTCTAAACCAGAAGAGCCTCACAACAATTAAGTTGTGAGGCTCTTTTCTTTGCGGAGACGAGAGGATTCCAACCGAAACCGCTAAATACCTTGATTTTAACTATATTTAAGCCTACCTGAAGGCTTCATTTCCCCCAACTACGCCTCGCACTACGCCTAGTAAAGCCAATCTACGTTCAGTTTCCTTTGATAACAAGACCAAAAAGATGGAACTTCTAAAGTCACTCCAAAATCCACTATTAACGGTTGCCTTTAGCACGATTATGAGTCTTGCAGAGCATTTCGCAATTCGCAGATTGAGTCGCCCCACCTTTACTCCAAGCAGCAACGTGGTCAGCGTCCATTTCCTCAAGTTTCCAAATTTTCGTTTTATTCACATTATTGCCAACCGCACAAAGAGGGCAATTAGATATCCCTTTAGAGTTAGCTTTAGATGATTGTTTCGCATAAGTAGATTGTCTCGTTGCATCATCAAAAACGCGAACATCCAGGAGTTTTGTATCCTTCTTACCGCCAAGAATATACTCAAAAATACCTTTTCTATTTTGCACAAATGGATCACCATATAACTTTTGCACATCGACAGAAATGGTTTTGCTGTTATATGACTTCTTGTGATAGTCCTCGTATAGACGGCCCCATTCCAATCCGCGCATTTCCTTCTTTACATCTGTGAAAGTCGTTGAAGCCCACTCAATCACACTTTCAAAATATGTTTTCACATCCTTGATGCTATTGTCGAATCGATGAAGACTCATATATCCACCAATATTTTCACGACCTTTACTTATCCACTCTAAAGCGCGCTCCCAAATCTCTTGTCGAGTAGGACTACCGAGAATATAAACACTCCATTTTTGTATATTTGCATTAGAACTATTGCTGAACTCTTCTTTCCCTAGCGTTACGAACGGGCCCGAATACACCGAATTTAACAACTCTTGGGGGGTTAAAGGAATTCCCGAGATGTTAATCGTCTTAAACCATTCCTTAATTTCGGTTTCTGTTCCTTCACATTCATAGACCAGCAAATCCGCGTTTAGAATAAGTTGCTGTTTATCAGCCGCGAGTCCATTGAAATATTGTTGCATACCGTTTTCGTCTTTTACCGCGAATTTTCCTGTTATATAGCGCCCAAAACTCGTAATACGTTGTTGTCCATCGAGCACTTCGAGTTGAGTTTCATTCACTTTAACGAAGTAAATTAAACCAAGCGGATATTCTTTTAACAATGATATTACGACATCGACATCCTTATTTTCCTTCTCATAAATGTAGTTGCGTTGGTATTCCGGTTGAATCGTGAGTTTTCCCGAAAGTCCGAAAAGACCTCTGCCCTCAAATTCATTGAATACAAAACCTTCTGAAATCTCTGCAACCGAATAATGTTTTAGAGTTGTCTTCACTTTTTAGATTTCCTATGTTTGATAAGAATACGGAAATAAGGACACGAGCCATCTAATAAGCGCAAATCCTTTCCGTCGTCACCGTGCCGAAACCTTACAATTTCGAATTGATCTGGCGAGTATTTATAGAGAAAACTAATTGGCACGCCCATCACCCCTTTGAAATCGCTTGGGATTGCATCCGCATATGGAACTTCGATTGCATCACAGTTTTCATATCGTTCATAATTGGGTTTATCTTTTATTTCCTTGTGTTTGCTAAATTTGAGATTATCTTTTAAGCTCATAAGTGGTAGGGGTTGATGCCTACGACCGTGTTCAATGCTTGTAAACCAACAAACTCCGGGAACACGATTAACTTTTTCGCCATTTCGCTCGCGTTCAAACTTATAGGTGTCTGTATAAACGAAGTCTTCTGGAACTCGAAAATACATTCCGGTATTAAAGTTTGTGGCACCTAGCCACAATTTGTTTCCTTTGATTAACGGGAACACTTCCTTGTAAGTGATCGCATTCATGTTGCCAATAATCACAAACTGTTTATCCGCCTCAACTATCCATGAAAGAAATTCCCTAAAGAGAGAAAAAGGGGGGTTCGTAATGATGAAATCCGCCTCGTCACGAAGGCGCTTAATTTCTTCGCTTCGGAAGTCCCCATCACCCTGCAAATATTCCCATTCTAAATCTTCAACATCAATGCGGTCATCTTTCGATTTGTCTCGAAAGAGGGTGAAAATCTTGCCATTAGAATCAGCTTTGCTTTCATCATATTGGGGACTATCAAGCTCAAACAGTGTAGGTTCCTTTAACATCAACATATTTTTACTGTTGGGGGCGAAACTGGTGCTAATAAGTTTCTTTAACCCTAGCGACTCAAAGTTTTGAGCAAAATATTTAGTGAAGTCGCTCCATTCTGGATCATCGCAGGGGAGCAATATGGTTTTATTCCGGAAAACATCAGGGTTAAATTCCAGATAGGCATTCATTTCTTTTTCGATATCTTGAAATTGGGTGTAGAACTCATCGTTCTTAGCCTTTTTAGCAACCTTAAGGTTTTCTTTAGCCACAGCGTCATTCTAAGGGCCCAAAGTTTCATCCGCCTATTTCGCCACTAGAAATTCCTGCAAGTGAAAATCTAATCAAGCCGATAGAAGGTCTTACATAAGCGCCCGCTTATGTAGAAAGCAGGGAATGAAATGTCTATTCAATACGGCTACTACTTACCGCTTGGCAATGTTTATGACAGTGTCCGTTTCGTCTCAATAACAGCGAAAATGACTGGTTTTGGCTCTACCGTGGAGCAAAAGCAAGATAAGGCAGGAACGCCTGTCTGGACTATCTCGGCCTTAGTCAAAAGGGGCGATGATCCTGCAGCAATGGAGAATTTCTCTTTGATTGCATCCGTAAAGACGGCAGAAGCAATTGGGAAAGTTGCAGAACTTACTCCAATCCGATTAGTCGGGTTATCTGGAGGTAAATGGGCTAAAGCGGGGAGCGATAGAACGGAGTGGAGTTTTCAGATAACCAGTATTGAGAGCGCCTCCTAATGAGAGAGCTATGCCCCGAAAGTGCGCATGGCATCGCTTACCGGACCTACCGTGTATGGGGAGACTTTTGGAGAGGGGAAGATTCCTCGGCCAATAGAACTCCACCGCTCTATCACTACGGGATAACGGCATCAGGTGGAGCGCTCATCATCGCACCGTGCTCTGTGAATGAGGTGGAATCTTTTTTCGCTTCGCTGCATGCTGAATCTTCGTTGCGATACAAAATAGAGACCTCTGAACTTGGCCCCGATTGGATTGGCTTCTGGTGTCTCTTTAGCGTAATCGTAAAGCAAAGTGATTAAAGAAATAAGAGAGAAGGCGGGCGGCTTGGCCGTCCGCCTTCGCTTAGCGAGCCCGCTTTTCGCTCCTCGCAATAGCTCGTCGCTTTGCGGTCTCGTCGCTCTGCGCCTCCCGCCTAAACAAATATCAAAAATCCCCTTCTGCAACACGAACACAATCAAACAAAGGATTAGAAAATGAAAGAAACAAACCCGCGCCAATATGTGCGAATACCTATGAGACTAATGGCAACAGATGGCGTTAAAGCCTCCACAATCGCCACCTATGCCTCTCTCGCATCGTATGCTGATAGAAAAGGATTCTCCTTTCCATCTGTGCCCTCAATCGCAAGGAGAGCGGGACTTTCAGAGAAGGTCGCAAGAAGAGAGTGCAATAAACTTGTAGAACTTGGATATTTAGAACGCAGAGCACACTTTGATCCAACGGATGGACAACGCTCAAATCGTTACACCTTAACTTGGCAGAGAGATGATGTAGCGGAAAAGAATCTAGGGGAGGAGCAAAAGAGCAAGAGCGCTGGAGCTGATTCTCCTACCGGCCCCAGTAGCGAAAAGGAGAGACTAACTAAATCCATTATTAACCAAAAGCAGCAATCCATTATCGCAGCAGATATTGTCGCAAAATCGTGGAACACCGCAGGTAAAACACAAAGAAAGGAGGGTGTAATTCGCGTTGTTTTTGACGCTTTGGAAAACGGCGTTGAAGAGGAGGAGTTAAGAACTGCGTTGAAACAACTTGATGGAGCAAATATCTATGTCTCTGCTTACTCTCTTAACACAGCGCTTTATCCCAAACCGCGTAGCACTTTAAACGCGGATAAGAAAGTAAATTGGACACTAGAAAGCGAAGATTTGTAAAGATCAAGAACTCTCTTTACTTTAATCCACCATATATAAGCGGCGACTTTTCTTCTTAATTGCTTTGGGAGTTTGTTTCGGACCAAGTTTGTTAAGTTCATTTCCTGCTCCGCGAAAATTTCCGCTTCTATAATATTGTTGATAGGCAGGCGACATGTGCCCAAGCAGTAATCCTGCAGTATCTGCACTTATTCCTTGATCCGCTAAGAGGTGCGCGGTGACATGTCGTGCAAGATGACCACGAATTCCGGGCCCCACAAACTCATGCCACGCAGGAGTATCTTGACGGCGAGTCCAGAGTTTTCCCTTCGGTTGTAGAAAAAGTAAATCTGCAAAGGCAGAATCAGGATTCCAATCCTCTCGTTCTGCCCATTCTTTTCTCAAAGCCAATTGTTTCTCTACAGCTTCTAAAAATACTCCCCATAGAGGCACAGGTCTTGGCTGCCCATTCTTAAGAGTGCTCTTTAGATACCAACCTCCTTGAGTTGTTGAAAAATCTAATTGCCGATGGATGTAGATAACTGGATATTGTTTATCCCTTAAATCAATATCACTTAAGCAAATTCCTAAACGCTCCGATTGTCTTAAACCCACCAGACTTAGAGCAAAGAGAGACCAAAGAGGATTTTCTTTATCGGGCTTTTCTATAAATATTTCTCGTAACTTGGCAGAGGCTTCTATCACTTCACTATCACTTTCAGGTCTCGCGTGTTGTGGTATTTGTATAAGAGTTTGGCTTAGCGCAACATGCGTTCCGTGTTTGTGATACGCGGTAACAAGTAACATTCTTAAAGTCTTATAGATATTTGCACGAACAGAATTCCCCAGTAATGGCTCATCGGTTATCACACCATCTTTCTCTTTTCGCAACGCCTTAATAGGGTCCCACCATTGCCTCTTGAGGACCTTGGGCGTTAAATCATTTAGATGATACTTTCCGATATAAGGCAAAATGTAGTTATCTATATGACCAAAATAAATTCTTTTGGTGCTCTCCTGAAGATCCTCACTCATCCAATCTATTTTCCACTCTTCCACCCACTCCTCTAAGGTTGGCGTCTTTTCGTATTTTGGGTGCTCGTAGTATTCGCCTTCTTCTAATACCCCATCTGCACCGAGCCTCTTTCGCATCTCCTCTTCCTGTTGCTCACTTAGTTGCTCAGGAAGTGGAGGGGTGTGCGTAGAGGATTGTCTTTTCTTCATCAAGGCAGATATCGCACTTGATTCACTATCCCCCCATGCTGTTATTCGCTTGCGGGCAGAGCCGGGAGGTAGTTGTTCTTTTGGTATGTTGTAAGTTGCCTCGTATTTATCTCCGCGGTGAGTGATACCGATACCGCCAGGAGAACGGCGCTTAGTTTCATTTTCGCTTTCATTTGCGCTCATTTTCCCTCACTTAGAAGCTCATTAAGTGACCTTAGCGCAAACTACGCCTCGCACTACGCCTCGTGAAGATAAAAAATGATTATTTTGAGCGTGAAAAAGTGAAAATACTTGCTTTGCGGAGACGAGAGGATTTGAACCTCCGAGGCCGTTTAACGGGCCTACCTCATTAGCAGTGAGGCGCACTCGACCGGGCTATGCGACGTCTCCAAGTGGTGGTGGGAGTTTACAGGTATCTAAGAGTGATTGCCCTCATCGATTTTGAGAACTCTGGATTCGTGACCTCGGTACAATCCTTGCCTCATGAAATTTCCATTCTCTGGACGCACGGCGGCCTTGATCTCCGCCACCATCATCGTCTCACTGGTAGTCGGTGGCGCGACTTCATACCTCTTTATTCAAAAGAGTGCTCCAGTCATCAAGTTTCCGCCAATAATCAAGCACCTGGACCTTCCTAAGCATCCAATCGAAACTTTTGCCGCTTCTCAGAAGGTGACACTTCCGCCAGATTCTTCCCCTTATGTGAATTCCACTTGCCCGGCGCTTTCCCCAACATGGGTAAAAGAAGAGAATAAAAAACCAGGCGTGAAGATGAAGGCAGCGGATTGGAAGAATCTCGATTTGTACGCAGTAGAAGGTAGCGCGCTGTGGCTTAATCAGACTTCAGTTTCTTGTGGGGCCAAAGTAGATATTCACGCTGCGCTATATACATCTAATAGCACCCCTACTAATAAACTTCCTAGAATTTTTGCAGCATGGCGAATCGGATACTACAACGGAGCTGGAGCTCGTGAAGTTTGGCGGTCATCTTCTTTCAAATTGAAACAAGGAAAAGCAACCACTTCTAAAGATGCAACTCGCTATACGGAAGCAGATTGGCCCGTAGTGACTTCATTTACGGTAGGAGATAACTGGACTCCTGGTTTCTATTTAATAATTTCCTTTTCCGCATTTGGTCAGATTGAAAATTTTGCTCCGTTAGTTGTCCGAAGTCCCGTCGGTTCATCAAAATTAGTAATGATGAACTCTTTCATGACCTGGGAAATGTATAACAGTTTTGGTGGGCGCTCTGCTTACTTTGGCCCGGGGAAAGATGGCAATTCAGACACAGATGAAAGAAGTCGTATTGCATCGTTCGATCGTCCAATGGTGGGAAGCGGGTCTTATTCAATCCAAAGGGATGCAATTCCGTTTATTCAATTCGTTGAAAAAGAGGGTATCAATGTTGATGAAGAGTCGGATTTAGATATAAATCAGTGGCCATCTATCACCACAAAATATGCGGCTGTAATTGTAGGTGGGCATGCGGAATACTTCACAAACAGGGTATTCAATACCTTAATCGCTGATCGAAATTTGGGAACTAATATCGCAATTTTGGGAGGTAACACCGCCTACTGGCAGACGCGATTAGAGCCTTCTAAATATGGACCAGATAGACACTTGGTGATGTACCGAGATGCCGCTGAAGACCCAACTAGGAACCTCCAACTCGTGACGATTGAATTCGGAAATAAACGACTCAATACCCCACCTAATTTAATCTCCGGTGAACAAACCAATGGGGTGCATGTGTACGGCACTTTATTTCCAGTTAAAATTCCAATCTGGTTACACGTTTCTCCTTCAACTAATATCGGCGGAGTATCGAGCGACTCTGAAGTGGAAGCGGTCACTCCAAATAAGGCGGAGCCTCCTAACGTTCACGTTTTGTACAGCGGAGCAATGAAATGGCGAGATACCGCAAGCCACAGATTGTTTAAAGGGCAGCCGATTGCTCAGGTTGATTGGATTTCCTTTCCATCTGGAAGCGCGGTTTTTAATGCGGGAATGACTACGTGGAGTTGTCAGTTGAGTGATGCCTGTGTGGATCTACCATTCGATTCGGCCTCACGAACCCTGATTCAGGACATTACGAGGCAGGTTTTGGCGCTCTGGCAAATACCTAAGGTCGGAGCTTCTCTAAAAGAGTGATGACTCTGGAATCACTGGACAGATAATCCATAACAGTCAGAAGTTGGCGTAAAACACACACTCTAAAGGGGTAGCACTCGCCATTTGGCTGTGAAAGCTATGAGTGCTCCGAGAGGATTTACCCTAGTAGATAGGGGAAACTAATGAGTGCTTTAGACCTTGCCAGATGGCAATTTGGAATAACAACCGTTTACCACTTTATCTTCGTGCCAATAACTATTGGCTCAGGATTTTTGGTAGCCGGACTTCAGACCGCTTGGTATCGAACTAATAAAGACAAGTACCTTCGAGCAACTAAATTCTTTGGGAAATTGTTCCTGATTAACTTTGCCATCGGCGTCGTGACCGGCATTGTTCAAGAATTCCAATTCGGAATGAACTGGTCCTCATACAGTCGCTTTGTCGGAGACATCTTTGGAGCTCCGTTGGCAATGGAAGGCTTGCTGGCCTTCTTCTTAGAGAGCACATTCCTAGGAATGTGGATCTTCGGATGGGACCGTTTGTCCAAGAAATTGCACTTAGCTTCAATTTGGATGGCTGCGATCGGCACATTGTTATCCGCTTACTTCATTCTTGCTGCTAACGCATTCATGCAACATCCAGTTGGATATGTTCTTAACGGGACTCGCGGACGCGCAGAATTAACCAGCATCATGAAGGTGCTCACAAATTCAACTGCGCTCGCTGCTTTCTTCCACACCATTCCATCTGCTTTCTTAACCGCAGGGGCACTTTTCGCAGGAGTTGGCGCATGGATGATTTTCCATAAGAAAGACGCAGAAGTTGCAAAGCCAGCCTTGAAGATTGGACTTATAACCGTATTAATTTCCTTTGTGATTGTTGCAGTTTCGGGCGACACAACCGCTCGTCTGATGACCACTCAGCAACCTATGAAGATGGCTGCTGCTGAAGCCGTATACAACACCAAAACCAATGTTCCTTTCTCGCTCTTGACCGTAGGAACACTCAATGGCAGCAAATCAGTATTCCAAATCGGTTTGCCTTCAGTGCTTTCGTTCATGGCGACAGGAAATGTCAATGGAACGGTTGAAGGCGTTAACAATTTGGAAAAGAGTTATGAACAGAAATATGGTCCCGGCAATTACACACCAAACATTCCATTCGCCTATTGGAGCTTCCGATTGATGATTGGTTTTGGTGCCCTCGCCGCCCTCATTTCATTGCTCGCACTTTGGTTCATCCGCAAGGGACAATTCCCTCGTAAGCGTTGGTTTGTACGCAGTATGATCGTGTTGCCATTCCTCCCAATATTAGCCAACTCGTTCGGATGGATATTTACTGAAAGTGCTCGTCAGCCTTGGGTTGTCTTTGGGCTCTTCAAGACCTCCGCTGGCGTAAGCCCTGGAGTCAGTGCTGCAAGCGTGCTCTTCACCATGGTTGTATTCACATTGCTCTACGGAGTTCTCGCAGTCATCGAATTTGGATTGATGCTTCGCACCATCAAGGTTGGTCCAGAAAAAACGATTGATCGCGATGACAATTCCAAGACACTAACGATGGCTTACTAGGCTGCTAAGGAGAAATTGACATGTCACTTAATTCATTCTGGTTCGTCATCATCGCCGTTCTTTGGATCGGTTACTTTGTCCTTGAAGGTTTCGACTTTGGAGTCGGAATCCTGCTTCCAGTTGTAGCAAAAAATCAGGCCGAGCGTCGCGCCGTTCTCACGACGCTTGGACCACTATGGGATGGCAACGAAGTTTGGCTTCTTGTCGCGGGTGGGGCAACCTTCGCTGCATTCCCGGAGTGGTACGCAACTTTGTTCAGTGGTTTTTATCTACCGTTGTTTCTGATCTTGCTATCGCTCATTGTCCGAGGCGTTGCTTTTGAATACCGAAGCAAATACGGTAGCGAGAAGTGGCGTTCGCGATGGGACTTAGCAATAACTATTTCCAGTTTACTTCCAGCGCTGCTATGGGGAGTTGCATTCGCAAACATTGTTCGCGGTGTACCTCTCACCAAGACAGCCGCTGGCTATATTCAGTACTCCGGAGGATTCTGGAATTTACTCAATCCTTATGCACTGCTGGGTGGATTGACAACACTTTCACTCTTTGTCTCTCATGGCGCCTTCTTCTTAGCTCTCAAGACCGACGGTGAAATTCGAGTTCGCGCTAACAAGTTGGGTCAACAAGTTGGACTAGTCACCGCGTTGCTTGCCGTGCTTTTCCTTGGATGGACAATGCTTGGACTCACTTCCAAGGGCGGAGTAATCGCTGGATCCACAGTCGTAGTAGTTGCTTGGTTGACAGCGCTGGCTGCAAATATGAAGGGTCGTGAGGGTTACGCCTTCCTGTTCTCTGCCATAGCTACCGCTGCGGTCGTTGTGACTCTCTTTACGGGGCTTTACCCAAATGTCATGCCAAACCTCACGGCAGGTGGCCCTGGTCTTAACATCTTTAATGCCTCAAGTACCCATTACACCCTCGGCGTAATGACCTGGGTGGCATTGATCATGACTCCAATCGTCCTTCTTTATCAGGGTTGGTCTTACTGGATTTTCCGCAAGCGGATTAATCCAAATCAGATTTCTACCCCAGAAGTGGGAGTTTTGGATACCGTCCACTAGTGAAACCATTTGACCCCCGGCTGTTGCGGTACTCCCGCAGCAGCCGGGGTTTTATTTTCACCATCGTTCTCATAGCTTCTGTTGGCGCGGTACTCACCATTGCGCAAGCATTTCTCTTGGTGGATCTCATCTGCAAATTTTTTCAGAGCAAACGCGCCTTTGATTCCCTTCACTTTGAAGTCATCAAACTGGGCATCGTCTTTCTAGCGCGAGCGTTATTGGCTTTTATCAACGATCGAATAAGTGCGCTCGCAAGTAGCAAAATGCGAAATGAACTTCGAACAGAAGTCATGAATAAGACCTTAGAAAACCATGGCTCTGACTCAACCGAATTAGGAACGGCCGGACTGGCACTTTTAGTCACTAAAGGAATTAATAATCTTGATGGCTACTTTGCCAAATTCCTTCCCCAGCTTTTTATCGCTGCAGTGGTGCCGGTAACGGTGGGAATTACTATCGCTTATCGCGACTGGAAGTCCGGTGGCATTATTTTGCTAACTATTCCACTAATTCCGATCTTTGGAATCCTCATCGGAAAATTCACCGCAAGCGCAACTGAAAAGAAGTGGGCAACCCTAGGGCTGTTGAGCGGCTATTTTCTAGATTTATTGAGCGGACTAACCACGCTCAAAGTTTATGGCCGTGAAAAACTACAGAGCAAAAAACTTGAAGAAGTTGGGGAGCAGTACCGATCGGAAACCATGCTAGTGCTCCGCATTTCTTTCCTATCATCTCTCGCGCTCGAATTGGTTGCCACCCTTTCAGTGGCGTTGCTTGCAGTAACGATCGGGCTCCGTCTCGTCAACGGATCAATGCCACTGTCGACGGGACTCTTTGTACTTGTCCTTGCTCCTGAGGTTTATTGGCCAATTCGACAGGTGAGTGCCTATTTCCATGCCGCGTCAGACGGAGTAGCGGCTTTCAATCAACTCTTTGCTATCCTCGAAAAACCGCTACGTAACACTAGTTTTGTACCCGCTGAAGTTACGGAAATATCGTGGACCGAACTAAAAGTTAATTATCCACATCGTGAAGTGATCACAATTCCTCCCGGAAGATTGCGGTTAGGCGAGGTGCACGCGCTCATTGGTCCTTCCGGTTCTGGTAAATCAACCTTGGCGGCAATTCTCCTAGGCTTTGTGACACCGGCTGAAGGTTCGGTATCGATTGTTGGAGCAGTAAAAACCGTTGAACTTTCCGAAGTGGATTTGGCGGCTTGGCGAACTTTGATTGCCTGGCAGCCACAAGAGCCAAAATTCCCAATCGGATCGGTTGCGAATATTCTTCGGCACGCCCAACCCACCGCAAGCGACAATGACTTAAAGACCGTACTCCTTTCTGTCGATCTCGATCAGAGTGATTTACCTCAAGGTTTGCAGACAGAACTTGGAACGGTGCGCCAAAAATTATCTATCGGACAACTTCGGAAGATCGCTTTAGCGCGAGCACTATTGAAGCAAACACCGTTTATCATTTTGGATGAACCAACAGCGTCGGTCGATGACATCTCAGAGTCCACAATTTCAAGGCTCCTCTCCGATCAAGCAAAATTAGGGAAGATGATTCTCTTGATATCGCACCGCGAACTAATGATTGAGGCTTCAACTCAAGTAACCCATATGGATGTGAAAGCATGAGGCGAATTCTCAACATATTTAAGTTGCAGTGGCGTGAAATGTCTGCTGCAGTTTTTCTTGGAGGCGCATCTCTTGGCGCGGCTGTTGGATTGCTGGCAACCAGCGCTTGGTTGATCTCGATGGCATCTACAAGGCCACCAGTCTTAGTACTAGAAATCGCTATTGTAAGCGTGAGATTCTTTGGACTTTCGCGTGGGGTTTTAAAATATGCGAGTCGGATCTTGGAACATAACAGCGCTCTCAAAATACAGACCGCGCTGCGTGTTCGAATATACGAACGATTTAGTCGGTTGTTGCCGTCAGATTACGCAACGCTTCACCGCGGGAATCTGCTTTCCCAGATCCTCAATGATGTGGAACTCGCGCAGGATCTATGGTTGCGTGTCGCATCCCCCTGGCTAGCTGGATTAATCTCTGGTGGAGCTGGAATCACCATTATTCATTGGCTTTTACCGGCCTGCGGGAATCTCATTGGGGCTATTTTTCTCGCCGCAACCTTTCTTATTCCCTTCTTTGCCATGATTTCGGGGAGCAAAGCTGATGCTAGAAATTACGAAACAAAATTATTCGATCAGATTTTGCAGATTGCCGAATCCGCTCCTGAATCGTTGATTTTCAATTACGATCGTGAGCTGTTAAATCAAGTAGATCAGATCCAGACTCAGATTGCCGGCGTTGAAGCAAAAAATGCCTCCCGCGCCGGTTTTGCAAGCGCCTTCTACTTTCTGGCACTGGGAGCATCCGTAATTATCGCCCTTTGGTTTGGTGCGCGAGGAGCACTTTCACATCAACTTGCCGGAATCAATATTGCTGTAGTGGCCTTGGTGCCACTTGCCATATTCGACGGATTGAGTTCACTTCCAGGCGCGTTCTCGCAACTCCGTCTCATACTTGGCGCGATCAAGAATCTTGATCCGATGCTCGAGAAGATTAAAACCGCATACGTTGAAGATTCGCCAGTTCCACAATCCGTCTGCCTAGAATTCAAAAAGGTGCTTCCTTTGGTTACAGATGCCACGACGCGTGAGATCACCGCCGTGGTGGGGAGTAATGAAACTTTGCTAATTACAGGTCGATCGGGTTCGGGTAAATCTTCAATTATCAATGCGTTGCTCGGTTTTGTTCCGTACTCGGGCAATATCATCCTCAACGGCCAAGAATTGAACCCTGGGGATGCGCATCTATTCTCAACTTTACTTCAGGATGATTATCTCTTCGGAACATCAATCCGAGAAAATCTTAAAATCGGGAACCCGCAGGCAAGCGACGAAGATCTCCTGCAGGTACTCGAAATTGTTGAACTGCGGGATTTTGTCACTGGTTTGCAAGAGGGGCTAGATACCATGATCGGATCTTTGGGATTTAATTTTTCAGGTGGAGAGAAACAACGATTAAAGTTGGCGCGAGTACTCTTACGCAATACCCCAATTTTCATACTAGACGAACCCTACGAATTCTTAGATGCGGCTCAAGTCGAAAGAATTGCTACCCGGGTATCTCAAAAACTGTCTGGAACCGCTCTCATCATTGTGTCCCATTTGCCGCTCTCACATGCATCGGTAACCATTTCGCTTTAAGAGACGCTAGAGTTTTGCTCATGACCAAAACTCGTACCCTTGGACCTTACGAAGTAACACCAGTCGGCTTAGGTTGTATGCCACTCTCAATGGCGAATGATCGCAACATGTGGATCCTCGATGATCCGGATTATGCAATAGGTGTGATTCATGCGGCGCTAGATGCCGGGGTTCAACTACTAGATACCGCAGATATTTACGCTCCAGCTTGGAACAAAATGGGGCACAACGAACGAATAGTTGGGGAAGCCTTTAGAACGTGGCGGGGTACACCTGAACAAAAATTGAAGATTGTCATTGCCACCAAGGGAGGCATAACTCGAGCTAAAGGCGACAATTGGTGGGGAATTCCCGGGCGCAACGCAACCAAACATTATTTATGTCGAGCGGTAGAAGCATCCGCGGCAAAAATGGGGTTAACCAAGATCCCATTGTGGCAACACCATCGCTTGGATACATCCATTACCTTTGAGGAACAATTTGAGAATGTTTTGACACTCAAGGAACACGGTTACGTTGGGGCAATTGGGTTAAGCAATGTAAACGCAGAGCAGCTCCGGCGCGCGATAAAGATAGGAGGCACACCTACTCAGGGTGGAGTCGTATCAGTACAAAATGAATTCAGCCCACGCTATCGATTATCTGCTGATGTGATTGATATCTGCACCGAATTTGGCATCGCTTTCTTGCCGTGGTCTCCGTTAGGTGGAGGTTCAAATTTCGAAAAGTTAGCTTCTGGAGAATTTAGCGCATTTGATCGGCTCGCAAAATCAAAGGGAGTTTCGGTTTATGCGCTAACAGTTGCGTGGCACTTGACGCAGTTCCCAACTTCGATCCCAATTCCAGGAGCGTCTAAACCCGCTTCAATCCTTGATTCATTCACGGGATTGGATATTCAACTCAGTGACGCTGAAATTGCCGAACTCAATGCGAGTTGTCCACCAAATGGACCAATCGCAAGTGAACTAGTGGAGCAACCTCCGTTTAGAAGCTAAGCACTCTCTACCGATTTATTCGGTGGGGTACTTAACACCGATCTGAGCTCGTAGCGCATCCATTACTTTCATAATTTCGACTGATTCTGTTGCGCTCATAATTGGACTTTCAATCAATCCGGCTGCAACACATTTTTCAAGATGAAGACCTTGGTACTGACGCCCTATTCCATCAATCTTATGATGATAGCTTTGGATAACTTCTCCCCCTTGGTTGTACACCTTAAATGAGGTTTGATTATAAAAAGACTTATCAATTTCGATGCGACCGAATGTGCCTGTTACAACCGCAGTGACAGGACCAGCAGCGGACATGCATGTCGTCAAAGTCGCTTGGGCTCCACTTTCATACTCAAAAATGATCGATGTAGTTTCATCAACTTTGTCACCAGTTAAAGTTGCTTTAGCTGTCATCTTTTGCGGAAGTCCTAATACTCGCACCGCAAATGAAACTGGATAAATACCCAAGTCAAGGAGTGCTCCGCCACCCAGCTCTGGCTCCCAAAGCCGCGGTACATGCGGAAGATATTGGCTATGGTCGGCAGTCACCAACTTGATTTCGCCCAGTATGCCGGAGTCAATTACTTCAAAAATCGCGTCCATTGCTGGAAGGAATCGCGTCCACATTGCTTCGAGCACGAAGAGATTCTTCGCGGCTGCCAATTCCTTAATTTCCTGAGCTTCGCGCGCATTGATAGTAAACGGCTTCTCTAGAAGCAGATGCTTGCCTGCATTGAGTGCCAAGAGCGCATGCTGATGATGCCACGGGTGGGGTGTCGAAACATAGACGACATCAACCTCAGGATCGTTAACTAGCGCTTCATACCCCTGATGGCGATTGGGGATATTAAACTTGTCGGCAAACTTATTAGCCTTTGCCAAATCTCTTGCTCCGACCGCTTGAATATTAATTCCAGCTATCTGGAAATCACCCGCCACGGAAGTAGCGATTCCACCCGCACTCAAAAATCCCCAACGTAACTTGCTCATATTCCTAGCGCCTTCTTTCCTAGTTCAATCGTCGCGAGTTTTGCGATCGTTTCCGAGACATTAAATTCAGTTAACAGTCGGTTATAAGCGAGATCCATGGTTAACGTACTGCCCGCAAGCGATCCGTTGGAAGCCAATGATGCGATTCCGCTTGAAACCCTAACATCTAGATCACCGATCTTATAGTGTCCATCCCGCGCTCCAGCGGCAGACATTGCATCGGTGATCAAAATTATACGATCTGGAGCCAATGAAAGTAATAGTTGAACAGCTGAGTGATTTACATGTACTCCATCAAGAATTAATTCGAAATAAACATCAGGATTCACTAAAAGTGCGTTGGTAATTGTTCCAATACGATGAGCAAGTTGTGGCAAAGCATTAAACATATGAGTAACAATCGTTGCTCCCGCGTCTAGAGCTCTCCTTCCTTCAATTTCAGTTGCATTGGAATGCCCTATCGCCACCGTAACTCCCAATTTACGGAAAAGTGCTATTGCATCTAAAGCACCTGGCAACTCCGGAGCAATAGTTACCATTTTTATATATCCTTGCCCAGCGCCTACCAGTTCGCGAATTTCATCAAGGACAGGCAATCGTAATAACTTTGGATTATGCGCACCGCACTTAGCAC
>CAIYQS010000035.1 GCA_903928395.1 uncultured Actinomycetes bacterium
ATCTTTCATGACAAATTCGCGACCGCGAATAATTCCACTCCGAGGACGTGGCTCGTCGCGAAACTTCGTTTGGATTTGGTAGATCGAAAGCGGAAGGTCCTTATAAGAGGAGAATTCGCCTTTGACCATCAAGGTGAACATCTCTTCGTGGGTGGGACCTAGCAGATAGTCATTACCTTTGCGATCCTTGAGGCGAAATAAATCTGGGCCATACTCGCTCCACCGATTGGTCTCTTGGTAAGGCTCACGCGGAAGCAGCGAAGGAAAATGCACCTCTTGAAATCCGGCAGCGTCCATCTCTTCCCGAATGATGTTTTCAATATTTCGATAGGTGCGATATCCCAGCGGTAGCCAAGAATAAATTCCTGCAGCAACTCGTCTCACATATCCAGCCCGAACTAAGAGCCGATGGCTCGCGACTTCGGCATCGGCCGGATCATCTCGGAGTGTGCGTAATAATAAGGTGGACATTCGCAACATGCGAGAACCTTATCTGAGCCCGTGCAATAAAATTACGGTTAAAGCCCGTTCACCGTTGGAGCGCCTGATGCCACGCCGGCAGCGGCCATAAGATCGGCTAAACGGTTGGCTTCGAAGATTAAAGTTTCGACGATTTCTGATTCGGGTACCGTCTTTATTACTTCACCTTTCACAAAAATCTGACCTTTGCCGTTTCCGGAAGCGACTCCTAGATCAGCTTCGCGAGCTTCCCCGGGTCCATTAACCACGCAACCCATAACGGCGACACGCAATGGAACCGTCATGCCTTGCAACCCAGCCTGAACTTTTTCAGCGAGCGTGTAAACATCGACTTGTGCGCGTCCGCATGAAGGGCAGGAAACTATTTCGAGTTTACGCTGGCGCAAGTTGAGGGATTCGAGAATTGAAATCCCAACTTTTACCTCTTCAACTGGAGGAGCAGAAAGTGAAACACGAATCGTGTCACCGATTCCCTCTGCCAAAAGGATCGCAAAAGCCGTTGCAGATTTGATGGTGCCCTGGAAGATCGGACCCGCTTCAGTGACCCCAAGGTGCAATGGATAGTCACACTTTGCGGCGAGAATTCGATAGGCGTTGACCATTGTGACCGGGTCATGATGCTTAACCGAAATCTTAATATCTGAAAAACCATGTTCTTCAAAAAGTGAAGCTTCCCAGAGGGCGGATTCGGCAAGCGCTTCTGGCGTTGCCTTTCCGTACTTAGCTAGCAAACGTGGATCAAGTGAGCCAGCGTTAACCCCAATCCGAATTGGGATGCCGGCATCCCCCGCTGCCTTCGCAACCTCTTTAACTTTGTCGTCAAACTGTTTGATGTTTCCGGGATTTACGCGGACGGCAGCACACCCAGCGTCAATGGCCGCAAATATGTATTTGGGTTGGAAGTGGATATCAGCGATAACGGGAATTTGAGATTTCTTGGCGATCGCCTTGAGGGCGTCAGCATCGTCTTGGCTCGGTACGGCGACTCGAACAATCTGACAGCCTGATGCAGTGAGCTCTGCGATCTGTTGCAAAGTGGCGTTCACATCTGACGTAAGGGTGGTACACATCGATTGAACGCTCACCGGAGCGTCGCCTCCCACCAAGACGCTGCCGACTTTTAGCTGTTTACTTTTACGACGCGGGGAAAGGACAGGTGGAGGGGCAGATGGAATTCCGAGATCAACCATGAGCGTATTCTGCCTTAAATCAGAGGTTGAAGTGGACTGGATTGAAGATATCAGCCGCCAGGAGCATCAGTGAGAGGCCGACCAAGAAAATAAAGACGACAACTGTGACCGGCATCAACTTTTCTAAATCTACTGGAGTTGGTTCTGGTCGCCCGGCGCGTCTGGCGCTAACCCGCTTGAACCCGTCTACTACCGCGATGGCCATATGGCCACCATCCAATGGGAGAAGTGGAAGCAAATTAAATATTCCGACAAAAATATTAAGGCTGGCAATTATTAATAGGAAAGTCTCAAGTTTGTCTCCAAAACTTAGGGAAGTATCACTCGCCGTTGCTGCCGAAGCTTGAGCAACACCGACTACACCAACCAACCCACTTGAATCACGCTTTTGACCGAGAAAGGTCTGCCGAAAAAGTGCGGGGACTTTAGCTGGGAGAGAAACGAGTGACTTAACGCTTGTTGTAAAAAAATTGGATCCCAAACTCCAAGTGTCTTTGAGAGACGTAACGATTCCTTCGCGCTGCAATCCAATCTTGCTGATTATTCCGAGCATTCCATATGTTTTACCACTGACCTTGACTTGCGTAGGCGTGGCAACCAGAGTCAACATTTTTCCCGATCGATTAATAACAAGTGTTACGGGTTTATCGGCCGAGTTCCGAACAACCAGAACATCTTTGCTCCAGTCCGTAACGGGCTTTCCATTTATTGAAACGAAACGATCTCCGACTTGGAGCCCAGCCAATTTTGCGGGGGATATGGGAGCGCTGGTTGCGCAGGCGTTTGAAGTAGTGCTCGTATTTATGCACGGTAATACCTGATCAATTATGGGCAAAGTTGTAGATACACCGATTCCAAAAAAGATCACAAATATTAGAACAAAGCCGAGAATAAAGTGGCTGGCAGATCCAGCGCCTAAAACAATCAGACGGCGCGGAGCTGAGGATTTCACAAATGCCCGGGGTTCATCTTCTGGAGATAACTCTTCATGCGTAGACATCCCCACGATGCGGCAGTAACCGCCTGCAGGAATTGCCTTCACGCCAAACTCGGTTTCACCGCGTGTAAATGACCAAATCTTGTAACCAAACCCCAAAAAGAATTCGGTGACTTTCATTCCAAATTTCTTGGCAAAAATAAAGTGACCGAATTCGTGAAGCATGATTGAAATTAAAAGAGCGACAACGAACGCCAGTACTCCAAGAGCTTGCAACATTATTTTTTCTCCAGAACTAGTGAGCGTGCAACAGTACGAGCATCCTCTTCCATTGCGGTGACATCCGAAATATCTCGCACCTGTGAATTCGATAAGGAATCCAATTTCTCCGCCGTTTTGGCAACGATTGCAACAATCTCTGAAAACGCTAACTCTTGATTCATAAATGCAGCAACTGCCACTTCATTGGCCGCGTTAAATACGGCTGGCAATCCTCCACCCCGAATCCCACAGTGTCGAGCCAAACTGACAGCAGGGAAACGGTTCTCATCTATAGGAGAAAAATCCCACGAATGCGCCCGTGTCCAATCAACGCTTGCCGTCGCATGTGGTGTGCGGTTCGGCGCCCCAAGCGCATAGGCGATTGGTCCCTTCATATTGGGAGGGCTCAATTGCGCAATCGTTGCTCCGTCCACAAATTCGACCATCGAATGGATGACAGATTGAGGATGAATTACCGCTTCAATTTGTTGGTAAGGAAGGTCAAATAAGTAATGTGCTTCAATGATTTCCAATCCCTTGTTAACCAGCGTTGCAGAATTAATGGTTACGACTGGCCCCATTTCCCACGTTGGATGCGCAAGCGCCTCCGCCAAAGTGACATTTGATAAATCACGGCGATCGCGAAAAGCGCCGCCGCTTGCAGTCAGTATCGCGCGCTTCACCTCGCTACGAGTACCCGCCATAAAACATTGATACAAAGCGCTGTGCTCTGAGTCGACTGGAATTATGCGTTCTAGACCGTAGGACGTTACAAGTGCGCCGCCAGCCACTAAAGATTCTTTATTTGCAAGCGCTACTTTATTCCCTGCCGCCATTGCCGCAAGCGTAGGACCAAGTCCGATTGATCCATTTATTCCATTTAAGACGATGTCGCACGATATAGCTGCGATTTCTGCGGCAGCATTTGGTCCATCTATGACCCCGATTTCCCCAGCCAGCGACCGAGCTTGGTCACCATGTGATGAGACACCAATAATTCCAACTTCAAAATTTTGGGCTTGTGCTATTAGTGCCGGAATATTTGAGCCACCTGCGCAGAGTGCGACCACTTTGAATTTGTCAGGATTGGCGGAAATAACCTCTAGGGCTTGAACACCGATAGAGCCGGTCGAACCCAAAATCACTACTTCACGCATGAGGCCATCTTTCACTATTCGGCGGTCGTTGCACCGTTGAGCTCGGCTGCTGCGAGTTGACCGCAAGCACCGTCGATTTCACGACCTCTGGTGTCGCGCACCGTAACAGGAACACCATAACTTTCCAGAATCGAAACAAAAGCTGCCTCGTCTGCTGGCCGTGAGGCGGTCCATTTGGAACCAGGCGTTGGATTCAAAGGAATTAAGTTCACGTGGGCGTTACGATTTTTAAGAAGTCTTCCCAGCAAATCCGAACGCCAAGCCTGATCATTGATATCTCGGATAAGTGCATATTCAATCGAATACCTGCGACCAGTCTTATTGGCGTAAGCATCAGCGGCGGCAAGAACTTCCTTTACCTTCCAGCGCGAGTTAATCGGAACTAGAGAATCTCTTAACTCATCATCTGGGGTATGTAATGAAACCGCGAGCGTAACTGGAATGTCCTCTTGCATTAACTTTTCGATTCCGTTGACTAACCCAACAGTTGACACTGTTACTGATCTAGCGCCTATGCCTAATCCATCTGGTTGTGGCGCAGTAATATTTCGAACGGTTCGAATCATGGCGTTGTAGTTTGCCATCGGCTCACCCATCCCCATAAAAACAACATTTGAGAGTCGTGTGGGACCCCCAGGGAGTTCGCCTTGCGCACACACTCGTGCCGCAGCTACAACCTGTGCGGTAATTTCACCTGCTGTGAGGTTGCGAGTTAAGCCCGCTTGGCCGGTCGCACAAAATGGGCAATTCATTCC
>CAIYQS010000036.1 GCA_903928395.1 uncultured Actinomycetes bacterium
AGAGCTGGACGCGGAGCACGGGATCCAGTCCAACGGTTGGTTCGTCGAGAATTAGTAATTCGGGAGCACCGACCAGCGTGGTAGCAAGTGCAAGTCTGGCCCGTTCTCCACCAGATAAAGAATTCGCCATTTGCTTTGCATTGCCGGTGAGGTCGACATCTTCAAGAATCTGCTCAGGTGTTTTTTCATTGTGGTCATAAAGCGCAGCAAAATACTTAATGTTTTCGATGCACGTTAGATCAGAGTAGACACTGGCGCTTTGCGTCGAATAAGCGATCTTGTGCCGAAGCGCTTTGGATCCAGCAACGAGATCAAGAACTCGAATTTTCCCACTATCGATCACCTGTAATCCGGCAATCGCCCGCATCAGCGTTGTTTTACCGCTACCGCTGGGGCCTAAGAGACCCATAATTAAGCCACGCGGAATTTGTAGATCCAGATCCTGCAAGATGTGGTTTTTATCGCGAGTTACGTTCAGTTGTTCGCAAGTCACCACGTTGGACACTCTGACATACTAATTCCATGTCCAAAATAGGCACGGGATTACGCGACAGTTGGTGGATGTTTTTTGACACATTTTGGGCACTGGTGCTTGGTTTTGCAATATCTGGTGCCATCCAGGCGTTCACCTCTCGCCAAAAAGCGCTGGCAGCGCTTGGCAATCACAAGCCGGTCACCATCGCAAAAGCTTCGTTTCTTGGCGCGATTAGTTCCAGTTGCTCCTACGCGGCAAGTGCAATCTCTAAAAGTTTGATCGAAAAAGGCGCGGATTTCACGACGGCGATTGTCTTCATGTTTGCAAGCACTAATTTAGTCTTTGAACTGGGACTGGTGATGTGGACCTTACTAGGGTGGCAATTTGCGGCAGCCGAATTTGTGGGCGGAGCCATCATGATTGCCCTCATCACACTTATCCTCCCCAGACTGCGATTGCCGCAAAGATTGCGTTTGCTCGCGATGGCCGAGGACGCTCCAAATCCAGTGAAATCCAGTTGGCATGACGCCGCCGGATTTACTGTTGGCGATTTAACAATGGTCAGAACTGAACTAGTGATCGGATTTTTGATCGCTGGTTTGGCAGACACTTTGATACCAATTTCTTGGTGGCATCACCTATTTTTATCCGGCCACGGTATTTATTCCACGATCGAAAATGTAATCCTTGGTCCATTTATTGCTTTTATAAGTTTTGTCTGCTCGGTGGGCAATGTTCCACTTAGCGCTGCACTCTGGAATTCTGGAATTTCATTTGGAGGAACTATCTCCTTCATCTTTGCCGATCTCTTGACCTTGCCTCTGGTTCTCATATATCGAAAGTTTTATGGCACCAAATTAACTGTCAAACTCGTTGCGGTTTTCTGGTTCACGATGAGCCTGAGCGGCTTTATTACTGAGAAAATTTTTAGTGGTCTTGGCATACTCCCCGCGCATCATGGACTTGTGCCGCATGCATCAAGGGTTGGAAACAACCTCACGAGTTGGTTAGATCTTTTTGCCCTGCTGACCTCCGGAGTAATCGGATGGCTCTACGTAACACGCAAGGTCGATGAATCCACTCAGTATGCGAAAGACCCAGTCTGCGGCATGCAGGTAGAAAAGGCCACCGCGGCGGCTGTATTTGAGCACGAAGGGACCATCTACTACTTCTGCGCACCGGGATGCATGGAAAGTTTTAAGAAATCCGTAGCAATCTAATTCGCTTTTGCACAAGCGCCCCTGACGCAAGGACACAGATACCACCGATTACCTGAGTAATTTTGAAACTCTCTTTCAGCAGCCAGATACCTAAAATCGTTGCTACAACCGGCGTCACATACGTGACGGTGCTAGCGATCAAACTCCCTGCTAATCGCACATTCCTAAAATTCCAGATGTAAGCGAAACCCGTTCCAAGCGCGCCAAGAATGAGTATCCCCCATATCGACCTCTCGCTCCACGGTGAGTGCGTTACTCCCTGCGCGATCGCAAAGGGCGCAAGCAATATTGCGCTACAAAAAACCTGTGCCGCGGCGAGCGACCGCGGGGGATAATTTAGAATATTTACGTACCGCCTCGAATATGGGAAAGCAATTCCGTAACACAGTGTTGCGCCTAATAATTCTGCAACTCCGCGCCAAGAACTTGCGCTCAAGCCACTCAACGCACCCGTCACTAACACAATTCCAAAGAAACCGATGAGTACCCCGATTCCTTGATTTAGATCTATTCGTTGTTCTCGAAATCCCACTGTGATCACAAGCACCGTCATGAGTGGGGTTGTTGCGTTGAGAAGTCCGGCCATCACGCTAGAAACATGTGTTTCCCCAACTGCAAAAAGATAACCAGGTACGGCATTGAGGAGAAGAGCTACAACCGCGATATGTGCCCATTCGACCAATTTCTTTGGAAGTCGAGTTTGAGTCACCAAGCAATAGAGGAGCAAAGTTGTTCCCCCAATTGCTCCACGCATAAATGCAACCCCGAGCGGGGTAAGCGAATCCAAGCTCCATTTAATAAAGAGAAATGAAGCTCCCCACGTGATTCCAAGGGCGATAAATCCAGGTAGCCACTGCGTGCTTCGGGTCTTAGGCATTGCGCGAGTTAATCATGAATCCAGGACAGTTCGGGCGATTCCCAAATCTTTTTTGAAAACCATGATTCTTGGACCATCCTTGAAGGTTCAACTACTTTGTAGCAAAATAACGCCATGTCCAGCAAAGATGTGGCAAGCAAAATATTGGCAGCAGCGGGGATTCCAGTTAATGGCGCGGAGCCATGGAGTATCCAGGTCCATAATGAAAAAACGTGGGATCGGGTAATTTCGCAGCGTGGTCTTGGGTTTGCCGAAAGTTATATGGATGGCTGGTGGGATTGCGCGGCGATCGACGTCATGCTCACAAAATTGCTGGAAATCGATGTCCTCAAACTTCTTAAACCCAGCCCTATGCTGGCACTACATGTTGCGCGCTCTAATGTTCTTAACCAACAGACCAAAAAGCGAGCTGCCGCAAACGCCAAGCACCATTACAACATCGGCAACGACCTTTACGCACGAATGCTTGACGCTGAGATGGTTTACTCGTGTGGCTACTGGGCTCGGGCTGATTCACTAGGAGCAGCACAAGAGGCGAAATTCGATCTCATTTGCCGCAAGCTAGACCTCAAGCCAGGGATGCGCCTCCTAGACATCGGAAGTGGATGGGGTGGGTTTCTTAGGTATGCGGTCAAGAATTATGGAGTTCACGCAACCGGGATTTCGCCCGCGGACAACCAAATTGAGTTGGCAAAAGAAAAGTCAGCGGGATTGGGAATCAACTTCATCCAACAGGACTATCGCGATCTCACCGGAGAGTTTGACCGTATCGTTTCGATTGGCATGATGGAACACGTAGGTCCAAAAAATTATAAAACCTTCTTTACTAAGTGTGATGAGCTGCTGGCCAAAGGTGGTCGAATGCTCCATCACACGATCGCCTCAAATGTGACAAAGCAAGCCACCGATCCTTTCTTTGATCGATACATTTTTCCAGGTGGAGTACTTCCCTCACTTGCGCAGATATCAAGCGCGGTTGAGGATGTTTTTACCATTGAGGATGTGCATAATTTTGGACCTGATTATGACCGGACGCTGCTCGAGTGGCATAAGAACATCAACGCAAAGTGGCACGAAATTCCGCAATACGACCTGCGTTTTCAGCGCATGTGGAACTACTACTTACTCGCTTCCGCTGCCGGGTTTAGATCAGGAGACCTGCAGTTGATTCAGTGCGTCTTCCAGAGGGTTGGACAGCGTCCTACTTATGTAACTGCTCGTTAGTTCTTTCGAGCTGTAGTAAATCGAGGACGACCTGTGAGATCCACGACCAGATTAATATCCTTAAAGTCATTGCTGAGCAATTGTGCAATGGCAACTCCTTGAGTTTCATCGTGCTCTATCGCCAGAAACCCACCTGCCTTTAATAACCTATTTGCCGCCGCAATAAACGTGGCTGGAATCTGCGTTCCGTCGACCCCGCCACCAAACAAGGCGACCGAAGGTTCTTTCCGAACTTCGATCGGCAAAATCTGACCAATCGGAATATATGGTGGGTTTGCGATGACAATATCGAATTCTTCCCCCAGGCAAGCTGCCGTGACATCGGAATCAATGATTCTGACTTTTGGCGCAAGCGTTGCTACATTCTTCTGAAGCCACGGTAAAGCTGCTGCTGAATTTTCAACCGCAGTGACGGTCGATTTTGATTCGGTAGCTAATGCAATCGCGATACATCCAGATCCTGAACCAAGGTCAATAACGCTCGCCTTCTTGCCTTTGATTTCTTCAAGAGCTAATGCAACCAGTGACTCGGTTTCTGGGCGAGGTATTAAGACGCCAGGACCGACCTCATATTCCAGATATCTAAAGGGAGCTTTCCCGGTGATGTACTGGACGGGCTCACCATTTTGGCGACGCAAGACCAGCCGACGCAGGGTTCTATCTATTTCATCGATTTCGAGGTCGCTCATTCGGAGCAACTTAAGCTGGAGTTCACCGCGGGTGCACTGCAATACGTATTCGAGCAATATCGAAGCGTCGATCTCTGGGATTCCTTGCGCTTTGAAGTAATCCTTGGTTTGGCGCAATAAATCTTTGCGTGCTGGTTGCATCATAAGTAGTTAGTGATCCCCGGATGCCAACTTGGTGGCTTTATCGGCTTCAAGGAGCGCTGCGATGACATCATCAAGCTCCCCATTAAGGACCGCATCCAGGTTATTGGCCTTGAAGTTGACGCGGTGATCGCTCAATCGGTTTTCTGGGAAGTTATAGGTCCGGATTCTTTCGCTCCGATCGACAGAACGTACTTGAGCATTGCGCTCTACGGATGCGATCCGATCCGCTTCTTCTTGTGCCGCCGCCAACATCCTGGCCCGCAAAATCCGCAGTGCAGATTCCTTGTTTTGTAGTTGGGATTTCTCGTTCTGACAGGAAACGACGATTCCGGTCGGAATATGGGTGATCCGGACCGCCGAGTCGGTTGTGTTCACGGATTGGCCGCCAGGTCCCGACGAACGATAAACATCGATACGGAGATCCTGCTGCCGAATTTCAACATCGACCTCATCAGCTTCGGCCAAAATCAATACCCCAGCCGCCGACGTGTGGATACGACCCTGGGATTCGGTTTCTGGGACTCTTTGAACGCGGTGAACCCCGCCCTCAAATTTTAATTTTGCATATGGAGTCTTGCCGGGTTCGCCGACTCCCTTGGATTTGATGGCCATCGATACATCTTTATAGCCACCCATCTCTGATTCGGTGGCATCAATAATTTCGGTTTTCCAGCCCTGGCGCTCTGCATAGCGCTGATACATTCGAAGTAGGTCGCCAGCAAATATCGCGGACTCATCCCCGCCAACTCCCGCTTTGATTTCCATGATGACATCGCGATCATCATTAGGGTCGCGCGGCAAAAGCAGTTCCTCGAGCTTGGTTTCGGTTTCGGCGAGCGCACTTTCTAGCGCTGGCAGTTCAGCCGCAAATTCTGGATCCTCAGCTGCCATTTCTCGGCCAGCAGCCAAATCATCGGTCGCACTCTTCCACGCCCGATATCCCGCGATGACAGGTCCAAGTTCGGCGTAGCGCTTTCCAAGTTTGCGCGCCTTGCCTTGGTCATTGTGAATGGCAGGATCAGCCATCTCTTTTTCGAGCTCGACATATTCATCAAGCAGTTCATGGACATTTCCGAACTTGTCATGTGGCTGAC
>CAIYQS010000037.1 GCA_903928395.1 uncultured Actinomycetes bacterium
ACTGTTACGACTTGAAAGATGTGGACTTTTCTCACGATGCCTCCGCGAGGGCGTTCATAAAGGCTGCAAGCCAATCTTCGTGAGTGCGGAGTTGACCATTTGGAAGGCGAGAAACCCGGGGGGCTACGCCGCGCTGGCGCCACTTATTCCAAGTGTCATAGGAGATAGAGAGTCGTGCGCATACCTCTGCGGTAGTGAGCCACACGGATGGGGTACTGCTTGGGGCGTTTTTTGTGTTCATACTTTTCAACACTGACTCCGCGCGACTTCCTCGCACTCGCCGGGACAGGGGGTGGCACTCACCCCTCAACTTTTTTAGGCGGAAGCTGCCAGTGGCTGCCACTGGTTTCCAGAGGCAGTGGTACCGGAGTGGTACGCCCTTACTTTGGTTTGCATCCATTTGAGAACCTCACGCGAGTATCCGCAGGTCAAACCAAGGTCAGACCCGGAGCCAGTAGTGCTCTTCCCGCACTCTGTAAATCCCCCGGCTCTGCCTTCGAAGGTTCAAATCCTTCACCCGCCACCAAGCCGTCAAGATCAAGTTTCGCCAAAGTCAAAGGACAAAGATGAAAATCGCATCCGCCCAGATACTTGTTGTAGGCGGCGATGCAGAGGGCAATTTACTTCGAGCCAGGACTGCAATTTTAGCGAGTTCGAAAATGGGTGCACAGACTGTTTTGCTTCCCGAATGCTCAAATTTTGGATGGACGGATGAGTCAGCAATAGCACAGGCATCAGAAATTTCTGTTGATCCATTTATTGCCAGCATGAAAGAAAGCGCTATTGCTCACGAGGTCTATATAACTGTTGGATTCGTCGAGCGAGACGGTTCAAGTCTTTACAACAGCGCAGTAATCATTTCTCCCACGGGTAAAATCCTCTTGCATCATAGAAAAATTAATGAGTTGGATTTCGCGCGTGAAATGTACTCAACTGGCAATCAGATAAGCACAGTTGATACTCCACTTGGAAAGTTAGGTTTAATGATTTGCGCAGACGCACTTTCTGAAGGAGATCGCGTCATTGCACGATTGATTGATGAAGGCGCAGAGATAATACTTTCTCCCAGCGCATGGGCTGTACCACCAAATTTCGATAATGTTTTGACCCCGTATGGGTCACTTTGGACCAATGCTTACGCCTCGGGCTTAGGTGCTTCAAAGGCCTGGGTTATTGCTACTAGTAACGTTGGTGAAGTTCGTTCCGGGGAGTGGGCTGGTCATAAGTGCATCGGAAATTCAATTTCCATGGGTCCAGATCGAGCGTTGATAGTTTCGCCATTTGGTGAGAATGCAGTGCATGTAGAATTAATTACCACAAACTAGGGACTGTAACTCCCCCGGCTCTGCCTTCGAAGGTTTATACCCTTCACCCGCTACCACGTGTAAATCGAGCACGGTTATGTTTTCGGCAGCCGAACAATGCCCTTCCTGACCCCAACGAAAGCCATTAGGCTCATAGCAAGGCCATGGATCGGGATGGAGACATTGTGACCGAAAATTTAGTTCATCCCTTTAGCATTGGGGATCGCACTCAATCTGATTTATTGGGTGGCAAAGGTGCGAATCTTGCCGAGATGGTACGAATTGGATTGCCGGTACCTCCAGGATTCACGATAACCACTCAGGCCTGTAGAGAGTTTCTAAGTTCTGGTTCGATGCCAAGTGGACTCCAAATAGAAATCGATTCAGCTATGCAGGCATTGGAAACTTCGGTTGGAAAGCAATTTGGAAACCCCGAAAATCCACTCTTGGTATCTGTTCGATCCGGAGCAAAATTTTCAATGCCCGGGATGATGGAAACTGTTTTGAATGTCGGGATGACCCCGCTCGTTGCTGAAAACATG
>CAIYQS010000038.1 GCA_903928395.1 uncultured Actinomycetes bacterium
AGCCTATCGTGAGGAGGGCATTGCGTGCTATGAAACGCTCATTCGCGGATTGCTTGACATTACAGATAACATCGTAGATGGAGTAATTCGAAAACCTACACGGGTCGTCTGTAGGGATAATGACGATCCGTATCTGGTAGTTGCGGCTGACAAGGGAACTGCAACTTTTTCAGACATTGCCAACCGAATTGCACAAGAATACGAATTCTGGCTTGACGATGCGTTTGCTTCAGGAGGCTCAGCTGGTTATGACCACAAGAAGATGGGCATTACCGCTCGCGGCGCGTGGGAGTCTGTAAAGAGGCATTTCCTAGAAATTGGGAGAGACATTCAACGTCAAGAGTTTACAGTCGTAGGTGTGGGCGATATGTCTGGAGACGTGTTCGGAAACGGGATGTTATTGTCCGACTGTATCAGATTGGTCGGAGCGTTTGACCATCGGCACATCTTCATTGACCCATCTCCAATAGCGAAACTGAGCTATTCGGAAAGGGCTCGCTTGTTTGAATTGCCAAACTCAACGTGGGCTGATTACGACAGCTCGATTCTGAGTGAAGGAGGTAGAATTTTCGATCGATCGGCGAAGACAGTGCAATTGACGAGCGAGATTCAAAAACTACTTGACATCACCGATTTGATCGTGACCCCAGATACTTTGATTAAGTATCTGCTTAAATCCAGGGCTGACCTTCTCTGGATGGGCGGCATTGGCACTTGCATCAAAGCATCTACGGAATCCCACGAGCAGGTAAGGGATAGATCGTGTGACGCCATCCGGATAAATGGCAACGAGTTGCGGTGTAACGTTGTCGGTGAAGGCGCAAACTTGGGAGTAACACAGCTCGGCAGGATTGAATTTTCCTTGCGTGGCGGTCGAATCAACACAGACGCCATTGATAATGCAGGTGGAGTCAACTGCTCTGATCACGAGGTCAATATCAAGATTCTTTTGAACCGAGTAATGCGTGAAGGTAATCTTACAAGGACAAAACGCGATCAAATATTGAAGAATATGACGGACGATGTTGCACAATTGGTTTTGCGTGACAATTATCTTCAGACGCAAGCATTGTCAATAGCTCACGAGTGTGCTGTGCAATCACTTGATCGGCACCAGCAATTGATTAGGCGCTTTGAACGCGTTGGACAAGTTGATCGTCAAGTGGCTGGACTACCGGATGACGAGGTGATCGAAGCTCGACGGAGTGCCGGAATAGGTCTTACTCGGCCCGAACTAGCTGTCCTTTTGGCGCATACGAAGATTTCTCTCTATGGGGAAATTATCGCATCTGATCTGCCAGATGATCCTCTTATCTTTAAGGATCTCATCGCCTATTTCCCAGTGCAACTTCAAGCGCGCTTTGCAAATGCGATCCACGAACACCCATTACGTCGTGAAATAGTCGCTACAAAAATTGTGAATAACATGGTGAATCGTGTTGGAAGTGGATTTGTTGATGATATTCAGTCAAAGATTCAGTGTTCGGATGCCGACGTAGCTCGAGCATATTCGATCGTTTTGAATATTTTTGATCTACCCTCCTTCTGGTCTGACGTCGAGGACTTGGACAGAAATGTAGCTCCCGATGTTCAGACTTCGATGATGCTTCACGGTAGGGCTCTAGTGGAATCAGCAACACTGTGGATTCTGCGGAATGTAAAAGAACTATCAGATGTTTTAGGGGCTACAGACAGGTTTAAACCTGGTGTTCGTCGCGTCCGGACAGAGTTCGAGAATCTGATCGATTTCGACGGCCATGTACTTTTCAAACGTCGCATGGAGGAACTTATCTTACATGGAATTCCAGCTAAATTAGCGAGTGTCGCAGCGGCATTGCCTGAATTAAATACGGCGCTGGAAATCACATTGCTTGCTGAGATATGTACCCAAAAAACGGATGTTGTAGCTCGCATTTACTTCACGATTCGCTCACAGTTGGGTATCCGCAGTCTTATCTCAGCAGCTGAGCGTGTTCCTCAGCGAGACGCTTGGGACGCTCGGGCATTGCGAGGGTGGCGTGACCTCCTCGACACTTCGCAAAGATCACTAGTCATTGAGCTGATCGTTTCAGGGGTATTTGATGTCGATGAGAACGAAGAGAAATTGGTTGAGTCATGGCTCGCTCGTTCACCAAGTCGACACCAAATCATCAGTTCGATAAAAGCGGATCTGCAAAGAGGGGAAATGCCCAGTCTATCAATGCTAGTAGTATTTTCTCAGGAAATTGCTGCCATGTCTCTGGTGCACTGATTCAAATGGAAGATCGTAATTCGCCACCTGACAGAAACAATCTGAATCTAAAGGGACAGCGTGCGGATATCCATGATCCGAATTGATAAGTTGCCAATGAAGCAACTAGAAATAGATGGCAACACCGCATCAGTATGAGAGTGGTTAATTTTCATGTGAGCTAATAAGCGATACCGTCAGGACTTACAGGTATTGAGTGATGAAATATTGCATTGTTTGTTGCCGTTAGGGTTGCGAAATTGCATCGGAGGCTTGCCGTGAATCGGCGGAGTAGTTATCTACCTCATTGAAATAATAAGTTAAAGTGGTGGGGTGATAAGTTGGCACAAAAATTGATTAATAGTATATGCGGAAGATTCCG
>CAIYQS010000039.1 GCA_903928395.1 uncultured Actinomycetes bacterium
ACCGGATAGCAATCGTCTCGCACGGGGATGTTATAAAAGCGGTAGTTGCCTTCCATCTAGGTATGTCATTAGATACTTTCCAGCGAATTTCTGTTGATCCGGCATCTGTAACTATTTTACGGATCCCAAGTTCTCAAATAATTCTCTTGAATTCAACCTCACATTTAGCTTCAACTATTTCCGAAGTAAAAACAACACGCGATCGCTACACGCTTGGTGGCGGACAAGGAAGGTTATGAGTCGAATCATCTTTAACCATGATGATGTAACGAGATGCATCATTGGAACGGTGGGCCTTCCCGGAGAGCGTCAATTCTTCTTACAAGTTGTTTCAGATATTGGTACAACGTGCGTGTCTATTGAAAAAACCCAAGCGGTAGCGCTCTCAGAGCGCCTGCGGATAATGATGCGCGAGTTGCGAAGAAGTCAGTTGGCAAGCTTGGACGAGCTTAATGTTGCTGTGCAGCGTGACGACTCAGCACTTGAATTTCCGATTACGGAGGATTTCAAGGTAGGAGTGATCGGGATAAGTTGGGATCAGGAGCTTCAGCGAATTTTAATTGAAGCGCAATCTGTTGGCGATGAATCTATTACCGAACTCCTCGACGAAGACGAGGCTATTCTTATTGAGGATGCGCCCGACTTACTTTCTTTTAAACTTCGCATCCATCAAGCCCGCTCATTCTGTGATCGAACGGATTCTGTTGTAGCGGCCGGACGTCAACCTTGCCCGTTCTGTGGATTGCCTGTGGACCCAAGTGGGCATTTGTGTCCGCGCGCAAATGGTTACCGGCGTTGAAATCTATTGTTGAGGTAATTTCAAACGGTAACCTCAAGGTTGAGGGTAGATTTGTCGATGCATCAAATGCCACGTTGTACGCGGTTGTGGAATTAGGGGAGCAAACTATCCCAGCCATCTACAAACCAATCGCAGGGGAGCGCCCACTCTGGGACTTTCCAGATGGCAATCTAGCGAATAGAGAATTAGCAGCGTATCTACTATCTGATGCGCTTAAGTTCGACATCGTTCCCTTCACGATACTGCGCGAAGGCCCATTGGGTGTTGGAATGGTCCAGCAATGGATCGATATTGACGAAGAAGTGGATGTCGTGGAACTAGCGACTAGTACTGATCCAAAGATTCGCCAGATGGCGCTCTTTGACGCAATCATTAATAACACTGATAGGAAATACGGCCATATTCTTCCAACGGGTACCGGTGAAATTTTTGGATGCGACCACGGAGTTACCTTTCATGAAGACCCAAAATTGCGGACGGTCATTTGGCAATTCGCCGGTGAAAATTTCACACCAATCGAAATCAACTTGCTGGAAACAGCCAACGCAAAAGCCGCCGAGGTGGTTGGGTCACTCATTACCTCGGCTGAATCTGCTGCCTTAATATCCCGCATTGAAGGATTATTAGCAGCTGGTACCTTCCCAGAGCCTAGGGAAGATTGGCCAGCCGTCCCTTGGCCACCTTTTTAGGTAGCCTTTGCCCCCTATGGAAATCTTGAACTCACCTTGGCCAAATCCTTCACAGCCCACTCTCTCTCGGAAGCTACCTATTCTCGAGTTACGCGGCACAGGGGGAAGTTTTAGTGTTGACCCAGACACCGGTTTGCGCATGTACGTCTGTGGAATTACTCCATATGATGCAACGCATTTAGGGCACGCAGCAACCTACCTAACATTTGATCTGATCAATCGATACCATCGATTGATCGGCAAGTCAGTTCATTTCGTCGAAAACATCACCGACATTGATGAACCTCTCCTAGAACGCGCCAGGCGGGATTTCACTGATTGGCAATCTTTAGCCCAAAAAGAGACCGATCTCTTCACAGAAGATATGAGTGCGCTTCGAACCTTTGCCCCTGATTGGTTCGTCCCCGCGACACAGGCCATGGACTTGGTAGATAAAGCTATCACAGCGATGGATGCACATGGATTTGTATACAAACTAGAAGGCGATCTCTATTTTAGAACTTCTAGCTTTCTCTCGGAGCTGCCATATTCAGTAGACGAGTCAATCGCGATATTTGCAGAGCGGGGTGGCGATCCCGAACGAGTTGGAAAAGAGCATCCCCTCGATTCAGTTTTATGGATTTCCAATCGCGATGATGAACCGGGTTGGGAGTCGAGTCATGGATATGGTCGTCCAGGTTGGCACATCGAATGCGCAGTCATAAGTTTGCGCTATTTAGTTGGTCCTGATTTCATTGAAGGAGATTCAACCCGTTCGGCACTGATTGATATTCAAGGTGGAGGTAGCGATTTAATTTTTCCACATCATTTCATGTCCGCCATTCAAGTTCGAGCCATGACTGGACAACGTTTCGCTCGTGGATATGTCCATACTGGAATGATCGGACTTAACGGTGAGAAAATGAGTAAAAGCAAAGGAAATCTGGTATTCGTTTCTAAATTACTCGCTGCCGGTGTTGATCCAATGGTGATTAGGTACGCCTTGCTGAAAGAGCATTATTCAAAGGATCGAATGTGGACCGATTCTCTATTAGCAGAAGCACAAACTGATGTATTGCGCATCCGTGAAGCGCTCTCCCGCAATGAGGTTGCAGCTACAGAAGAGACGATCGCGCAAGTGATTGGCGCAATAGGAAATGACCTTGATACCTCATCAGCGATCAACGCAATTTTGGATTGGGTGAATAGAACTGAATCTGGTGGTGTCGGCGGATCAACGGGGCAGATGTCACGGGCTTTAGATAGCATTTTGGGTCTAGCCTTCTAGGCTAAACTCGGTCCCTTATGAAGAAGAATTCCCTTTTGCGTGAAGCTATGTCCACTCGCACGGTGATAGCTGATGGAGCGATGGGAACAATGCTGCAGGCTGCCAATCCGACACTCCAAGATTTTCAGGGTCATGAAGGATGCAACGAAATACTCAACGTTTCCAGACCAGATATTGTCACAGCGGTTCATAAGGAATATCTGGAAGTGGGCGTGGACGCCATCGAAACCAATACCTTCGGTGCCAATTTCGCCAATTTAGCCGAGTATGGAATAGAAGATCGAATTTATGAACTTGCGTTAGCTGGAGCCAAGTTGGCCCGAGAAGTGGCGGATCAATATTCAACTCCAAATAAGCCGCGCTTTGTGCTCGGATCACTTGGTCCAGGGACCAAGTTGCCCACATTAGGACACACTGATTATCAAAAATTGAAGGATGCGTATGCCACTGCGTCGCAAGGCTTGGTCGACGGCGGATGTGATGCATTGCTCGTTGAGACTACGCAAGATCTATTGCAGGCCAAAGCTGCCGTCAATGGCGCGCGTTTAGTCATTGATAAGACAGACCGCGATATCGTGCTCATCGTGCAGGTGACAGTCGAAACCACCGGAACGATGTTGCTTGGCTCTGAAATTGGAGCTGCACTAAATGCATTGGAGCCACTTGGAGTTGATGTCATTGGATTGAATTGTGCAACTGGTCCAGCAGAGATGAGCGAACATCTTCGCGCGCTATCGCAGGGAGCAACGAGCAAGATATCAGTGATGCCAAATGCTGGTTTACCCGTGCTGGGTGAAAACGGTGCAATTTATCCGCTCACTGGTCCCGAACTAGCAAAATACCTTTCCGATTTTAGAAAGAGTTATGGAGTATCACTCGTAGGCGGATGTTGCGGAACGACGCCGGCCCATCTCAAAGAGGTGGTCGAACTCCTAGGGGGTACCGAACTTATTTCGCGTGAACCACGCTCGGAACGTGGAGCAAGTTCACTTTACCAATTTGTTCCTTTCAGGCAAGACACGTCATACCTTTCAATCGGCGAGCGGACGAATGCAAATGGATCTCGAGCATTTCGGGATGCACTTTTAAAAGAGGACTGGCAATCGTGCATTGAAATTGCGCGCGACCAGATACGAGATGGTGCGCACATGCTTGACCTTTCGGTCGATTACGTGGGCCGAGACGGCGTCAAAGATATGAGAGAACTTGCTTCTCGATTAGCGACCGCATCGACTTTGCCAATCGTCTTAGATTCAACCGAACCGGCAGTCATCAAGGCAGGCTTGGAGCACTTGGGTGGAAGAAGCATAATTAATTCGGTTAATTTTGAAGATGGCGATGGTCCAACTTCACGGTTCGCCCGCATCATGCCCTTAGTTATGGAACATGGTGCCGCTGTAGTCGCGTTGACTATTGATGAACAAGGCCAGGCACGCACATCAGAATGGAAATTACGAGTAGCGACTCGACTCATTGAAGATCTCACCACCAATTGGCATATGAATATTGGGGACATTCTGATCGATTGCCTTACCTTCCCTATCGCAACGGGGCAAGAAGAAACGCGCAGGGATGGGTTAGAAACCATCAATTCCATCCGGGAACTCAAACTCAAATATCCCGATGTACAAACTACTCTTGGGGTGAGCAACGTTTCGTTTGGACTAAACCCTGCTTCACGTATCGTATTGAACTCGGTTTTCTTAGCAGAGTGCGTAAAGGCTGGGTTGGATTCAGCAATTGTCCACCCTTCTAAAATCACGCCAATCTCTCGGATAGCTCCTGAGACTCTAGAGGTAGCTCTAGATTTGATTTATGATCGCCGAATTTTTGATGCTTCAGGTGAATGCACATACGACCCGCTAACTAGGTTTCTCGAATTATTTGAAGGAGTCGAAGTAACCTCAACCAAAGTTACGCGTGCCGCCGAATTGGCTGCTCTTCCTTTAACGCTTCGATTAGCACGTCGTATTATTGATGGAGAAAAGGTTGGTTTAGAAGACGATCTCCAAGAGGCCCTTGGCACGGGAATGAAAGCGCTAGAAATTATTAACGACCATCTCCTCTCTGGAATGAAGACTGTCGGCGAACTCTTTGGTAAAGGTGAAATGCAATTACCCTTCGTGTTGCAGAGCGCTGAAGTAATGAAACAAGCAGTTGCAATCCTGGAACCCCACATGGAGAAAAGTGACGATGAAGGTCGGGGAAAAATATTGCTGGCCACTGTCAAGGGTGATGTTCACGATATCGGAAAGAATCTGGTGGACATTATCCTTTCTAACAACGGTTACACAACCGTTAACATCGGTATTAAGCAAAGCATTAATCAAATCATTGATGCAGCGACCGTGAATGACGTGGACGTCGTGGGAATGAGTGGCTTACTGGTTAAATCAACCGTAGTCATGAAAGAGAATCTTCAAGAATTGGATACCAGGGGACTCTCTGACCGTTGGCCCATTATTTTAGGCGGGGCCGCTCTCACACGTTCCTTCGTGGAAGAAGACCTATCGAATCTCTTTCCGGGAACCGTTCGATACGCAAAAGATGCCTTTGAGGGTTTAAGACTCATGGATGCGATGATAAACATCAAGCGTGGCGTGGAAGGGGCCGAACTTCCGGCCCTTCGCGAACGCCGAACTCCTCGCACCAGATCAAGCCAGCTAGAAGCGATAGATACAGAACGCTCAGATGTCAGCGCCGTTAATAAAGTGCCACAGCCTCCATTTTGGGGTTCACGAATAGTCAAGGGCGTCGCCCTCAATGATTATTTACCGATGCTAGATGAGCGGGCTCTTTTTATGGGGCAATGGGGTCTCAAGGGAGGCAGAGGTGAGTACGAGAAGATGGTCGAGGCAGAAGGCCGACCTCAGCTCCGCGCCTTGCTTAACGAGGCCCAAACTCAAGGTTGGCTAAACGCTGCAGTAGTTTATGGATATTTCCCTTGCTACAGCGAAGGCAACGACCTTGTTATCTTGCATCACGAAGGCCAAGAAAAAGGTCAGGAGCGAGTTCGATTTTCATTCCCTCGCCAGCGCCGTGACCGCAGATTGTGCCTCAGTGATTTCTTCCGCTCTAAAGAGTCCGGGGAGATCGATACTGTAGCTTTTCATGTGGTAACCATGGGGCAAAGCGTCAGCGAAGCTACCGCTCAACTTTTTGCCAACAACAACTATCGGGAGTATCTCGAGCTTCACGGGCTTTCAGTACAACTTACCGAAGCGTTAGCCGAACATTGGCACGCCCGAATTCGGCAGGAGTTGTCAGTTGGCGATGAAGACGCCGGCGACATCCATTCCATCTTGGATCAGGGATATCGGGGATCTCGATATTCATTTGGTTATCCCGCCTGTCCCGATATTGAACAGCAGCTTCAACTCTGCGAATTACTAGAACCAGAACGTATTGGAGTGGTTTTATCCGAAGAATTCCAGTTGCACCCAGAACAATCCACCAGCGCGATCATCGTTCATCATCCTGAAGCAAAGTATTTTAACGCGGTATGACTAACTCAAGCATGCAAGCTGTTCTATTTGATATGGACGGCACCCTTATCAATTCCGAACCTTATTGGTTAATCGCTGAAACCGAATTGATGTCAAGATATGGACATACGTGGAGTGATTTCGATCAAGCGTATTGCATTGGTGGACCTTTGCCCAAGGTCGGTGCTTATATGTCACAACTTGCAGGGGGAGCGGCTGCACCAGACTTTTTTGAAAAGGAACTTGTGCGATTAGTTGCCGAACAATTTTCACAAGGTCTCGAGTTCATGCCTGGGGCAGTGGAGCTAGTGCACGATTTGTTAGCGGCACAAATTCCAATGGCTCTTGTTTCTGCAAGTCCGCGACTGCTCGTGGATTGCGCGATTGCCTTGCTTCCGGCAGATACATTTATTTCCAGTATCTCAAATCAGGACGTTCGCGTAAGTAAGCCAGATCCAGAGAGTTATCTACTCGCCGCCTCTCACTTGGGTGTCGATATTACGCGCTGTTTAGTTCTAGAAGATTCCAAGACTGGTATAGATGCCGGTCTTGCAAGTGGCGCTGTGGTTATCGGAATTCCGCATATCATTACTTACCCACCATCAAGAAGACTGCACCTACGTTCAGATTTGATTGGGCTTACCGCGGATGACATTAAGGAAATATTTCAACAGGAGAGTCAGGAGGCTACCGAATGAATCCGAATTTCGAATACGGCGATCGCGTCCAATTGACTGATGCCAAAGGAAAGCTACATACGATTACACTCAAATCCGGCGGTGAATGGCATACGCATAAGGGTTGGCTAATCCACGATCACATTGTTGGGGTGCCCCAAGGTTCGGTAGTTGAAACCACTGCCGGGTTAAAGTTTCTCGCTTTTAAACCACTCTTGGGTGACTATGTCTTGTCTATGCCTCGAGGAGCCACCATCGTTTACCCAAAGGATGCCGCCTTAATTGTCGGCTTTGCAGATATTGCTCCAGGATTACGTGTCCTAGAAGCGGGAGTTGGTTCGGGTGCGCTAACAATTTCACTGCTGCGAGCAGTCGGCCCTACCGGGGCGGTGGATTCGTTTGAAAGGCGGGCCGAATTTGCAGAGATCGCTACCCGAAATGTCAGCGACTATTTCAATGGAAAACCAGAGAATTGGTCCCTGACCCTGGGTTCGGTCCAAGACAAAACTGCAGAAGTGAAGTACGACCGAATTGTTTTGGACATGCTCGCTCCTTGGGAATGCGTAAAGCTGGCTGATGATCTGCTCAATGCTGGAGGAGTACTCATCGCTTATGTTGCGACCACAACCCAACTATCTGCAATGGCGGAGGCGATAAAAGAATCTGGTCGATTTACTGAGCCTGAAAGTAGCGAGGCACTCATTCGCCAATGGCATCACGAGGGGCTAGCGGTTCGCCCAGTGCACCGCATGATTGGTCATACTGGGTTTCTCATTCAAGCAAGACGGCTAGCCCCTGGGGTGACAGCTCCGCTGCGCCGCAGACGTCCTTCTAAAGGTGCTTATGGACTTCCAGAAGATGAAAGTGTTATTTAACGCCGAGTAGGTCCACTACAAAAATCAGAGTTTCATTGGGACCGATAGGTCCTCCACCTGCAGCTCCGTATGCGAGCGCTGGCGGAATGACCAAAAGCCGACGACCACCTACTTTCATTCCAGGAATCCCTTGTTGCCAGCCAGCGATTACACCCGAAAGTGGCGCGGTGAACCCAGATGGCCAAGAACTTTGCAAGACCTTTCCGGATTTCCAAGACATCAGGACATATTGGGCTGTGACCGTCGATGAAGAAAGTGCGACCGGACCAGTACCAACGATGATGTCTTTCGAAACCAAGGTCGTTGGAGCCGTCCCAGAAGGCGCACCTACAACAGGAGCGACGCCAGCATTGGCAGATACGGTTGGAAGTCCAGCAGGATCCATAATTCCCCCTTGGGTTGATTGAGCCGATGGCGTCGGTGTTGAAGACGAGACTGGAGAAGGTGATGTGGTCGATGTTGCGGAGCTAGGTTTTGATGAGGTGGACGACTGCCAAACTACGACCACTCCAATTCCCGCAAGGATCAGGATTCCAAAGGCAGCAATTCCGCCTTTGCTCTTCAAGAAAT
>CAIYQS010000040.1 GCA_903928395.1 uncultured Actinomycetes bacterium
CTAACTAGTCCTACGAGAGAATAGGGCAGTATTCAACGCTACTTCAGCTCGGCTTCGGTAGTTTTGCGAAGTTTGAGTTGATTTTGTATGAATAAGTGCTTCCTAAGGTCAGATTCGCCGGTGAGCGAGTCAGCTGGCCACCAGGAGGTCTTCCCTAGTTTGAAGGAGAACACGATGGATTGGCGACACGAGGCGGCCTGCCGCGATGAGGATCCAGAACTCTTCTTCCCCATAGGAAATACCGGACCGGCACTTGCCCAGATTGAAGAAGCAAAAAAGGTCTGTAATCGCTGTGAGGTCAAGGAAGCCTGTCTTGCTTGGGCGCTAGAAAGTGGTCAGGATGCGGGAGTCTGGGGTGGACTATCTGAGGATGAGCGTCGCGCGCTGAAGCGTCGCGCAGCACGTAATCGCGCTCGTATGATGGAGAGCCAGAACCAGTTCTAAATCTTAAACACAATCATGGCGACGGTCTCGTCGTTGACTCGGTTGAGCGAAATACTCCCTTTGAGCTCATTTTCAGTGAGCGTTCGTACTATCTGAAGGCCAAGATTTGATGATTTATCCCAGTCGAAATCGGCTGGAAGTCCCACGCCATTATCAATGACCTTAATTGTGTATGTAGTCTCGCTTCTAGAAACCTCTACTCGGACCAGATCTCCGCTCTCAGCTAACCCGTGCTCTAATGAGTTGTGAATGAGTTCGGTGACAACGAGGGCCAATGGAGTTGCTACCTGGGAATCCAAAATCCCAAAGTCACCGATTTTTTCGGGCGTGATCGGGCGCGGACTTAATTCAATGGCGTTATGAACAATTCGGTCGTAGACCTCATCAAAAAGTACCGATTCAGCGGAACTTGTCGAGAGCGTCTCGTGCACAATTGCAATAGATGCCACCCGTCGGACAGCTTCTGCGAGCGCCGCGCTCGCAGTTGGATCTTCAACTCGACGTGATTGCAATCGAAGCAGCGCAGAAACTGTCTGCAAATTATTTTTGACGCGATGGTGGATTTCTCGGATGGTGGCATCTTTGGAGACCAAGGCACGATCGCGCCGCCGCAGTTCTGTAACGTCATGAACTAAAACGATTGACCCAATTCGATCTCCGCTTTCAATTAACGGAATAACCAAAAGATCAACAATTCCATTTCCATTATCAAAGTCAGCGCGGCGCAGCGTTTTTCCGCTTAAAACGGAGCCCCAACTTTCTTCACTAGGGTGGGATTGGTGTCGTTGTAACGAATCAAAGATCGCACCGAGTTGTGCGCCTTCGATCTCGTTGTCCCAACCTAGGCGGCTAATAGCAGAACGAGCATTTGGACTGGCATAAGTGGCGCAGCCAAGCGCATCTAGCCGTACGAGTCCATCGCCAACTCGAGGCGCGTATTCAGCCTGATAAATGCTGTCCTGAATGGGAAACGTGCCTTCGGCGATCATACGAAAAACCTTGTGCGCAATTTCGCGGTAGTTAATTTCAAGCGGTGAGCCAGATCGCATCGCAACGGCATTGCGGTGGCGAGAGATGACAGCAATTGTGTGCCCTTCAAATTGCACGGGGACCGTCTCTTCTTTAATGAGGATATCCCCGACCATTTCAGGTTCCGCGTCACGGATAATGGCACCGGTCGACAGAGATTGATCTATTCGGGCGTTCTTCCCCCACGTTAACTCTTGCCCGATGACATCATGTGCAAAAACTGTGGGCGCAGTGGTCGGACGAATATGGGCAATCGCTATATGACCTTCAGGCCAACTCTGGTAGTCCTTACGCCGAGGTACCCAGAGAATAAGATCCGAGAAAGAGATATCAGAGAGCAATTGCCACTCAGAAATTAATTCTGAAAGTCGCCCACGATCCTTGACTGTCAGCGCGGTGTGCGAATATGCCAGATCACTTCGAGAACTTATCGCCAAGGCTCGGCCAATCTACTATTGAAGGTCGCTCGCGGAGCGAGGTTGCAATCTTAGCAATCTCTTTTCGCCTAGAACTTCCCAGTCGAAGTGCGCTCAAGATCCCGCCCGAAGGCGTCAGTTCAAGTTGGCTTTCTCGCAGAATATGCCGATTCTCTCCCGCAGTTAAGGAAAGAAATTTGCTTTCCCACTCACGGAGTTCCCGAGAGTGGCCTGACAACACGCAGACATAAGTTACTGGGAGTCGCTTAAGAAGTAGCGGATACTCGCGCAGAAAAGCGGTTAGTTCTGCCATGCTAGATGAATTTGTCTTGCTTAGATACACCAAATGTGAAGCCCGATCTAGAACGTTATTAACCAATGAACCGTGCCACCTGCGATCGTTGACCGCCTCTGCTAATCCCGGAAGAGTTCCAAGGTCGACCACTGTGGTCTCATCTCCATCTGGAATTTGGGTAGGTCGATTTTCGCGGTCAAGAGGGAGAACTTCTACCTGCTTGTTTTTAGAGTCGTTGTGCGGTTTGAGATTCCATGTGATCGAATGTCCGCATCCACCAATAGCACCATAACCTGTTGCGATAACTCTTCAGCTAAGACTGTGGCAAAGCGGGTTCTACCTGGCGCCCCCGCGCTACCTGTAACAGCAATGATGTTCCTTTCTCGTATTCGATTTTTTGCGGGACGATTGACTCTTTTAATGGAAGAAGGTGTGGGTTGAGTGATTAACAACTCTGAATTAACTTCGACCGCCAAAATCGGTGAAGCTTCGGATTGAACCATGGGTGAACGCAACTTCCCCCTAATTGCAACCATGATTTCATGCGAAGTGAATTCGATCGAATCTAACGAAATGAAAGTAACAGTTGGCGATCCAAACTCAGTTACGGTCTCTGTGGTAAATCCCGGAAAATCACTCTTGTAGATAATGACCGTTCGCATTTCAATTCCACGTTTGCGCATAAATTCATTGATTGAATCAGTGTCCAGAGCGCGATGAATAATGCTCCATCCTTGTGAGTAGAGAAGTTGCGCTAGGAAATCTTCACTCTCTGCGTCCGGAATCGCGGTAACCACTTCAAGTTGAGGAATTTCAGATCGACTCACGAGCTAGCACCAATCTTCCTTGTGACTCAGCCGTGACGATAATCGCAGTAATCGAAGCGTCCGCAACAACACTTACTGCAACGCTACCCCCGAGGGATCTGGATTTTTGGTCAACGCTTTGAACTACGACTCGATGAGCCACTATTGCCGGCAAACTCGACTGGTCCTTGGGAATAACATAAATATCTACCAAATCTCCAACTGATAAATCCATTGGTAGGTCGTCTACCGCGACGCCTATTGGGAGAAAACTCATTGGGGTACTAACACCGGAGCGGCTCACGTCGGATACTGCGATTAGATCACCGGTCTGCAACGAGCGTGTTGCATATTGACCCACAACGGAGTCACCGCTTCCTTCAAAGTGAGTTGAGTCGGAAGTGAGATTTGCCTTCAACATCGCAACATCACCAGGAAGTATTTTTGAGCCAATTGGTACAGAATGGGTCATCAACCAAAAAGAACTTTTTGGACTCGTATTCAACAATAGCGAGATCGCAAAAAGCGAGAGGATCAATCCCCCGCCAGCCAGGATTCTTCGAAGATTTCTTTGTATAAAATTTTGTAATTCATCCATAGGAGATGAATAGCGATAACTGAGGGCTCTTGCATTTCAGTATCCACAGGTTATCGAGATCTTTCATCCGTTCGTATGATCCATTCCCAAAAATTTGCTGGCATTTTTGCCTCATGAGCGCAGAACAAATTAATTCATTTATTTCAGCACCGAGAATTGTCTTTTTCTCTCGACCAGGTCTGCTGGAACCTACGGTTGATCCAAGCATTGCGCCAACGCTCCAACTACACACAGTTGATGCATTTGAGGGGATCGCCAGAAAGCGAAAACTCTTTTTGGTCCCTACTCCACAACACCTAGAAGGTGAAGAGTTCGATCCCGAGTATTCCCCCAAGCCTTCGGAGCGAGACGATCTTCCACCGCTGCAGGACACCATAAGTCGATACGTCGTTGGTATTGTTGAAATATGGGGTGGAAGGCGACAACCCATGCAGTTAGCTCGACTTTCTCATCGGCTGGTATATGCCAAAATTTTGGCCCTCTCCGGAAGTCAAAAAGAGATTCCAAAAATTAGGAAGATCTATATTCAAGAACCCATCGAGGGTGTGGCGGAAACGACTGTTACGCTCCGATTCAATGAGCGAGTTCGATCACTAGTCTTAAGATTTGAAGGCGTTGATAAGCGCTGGTTATGCACCGAATTCGCGCTGATTTGATTCGGAGTTAATTGAATTCCTGCTGCACCAGTGTCAGTCCCTTTTCAATCAACCTCTCAACGGCTTCAGCACTACGCGCGATAAAGTCAGGCAACTCTTTTTGCTCGGATCCCGAGAAGGGTTTGAGCACCCAATCAGCAGGAGCTTGTGTCCCCGAGGGTCTACCTACACCCAATCGGATTCGGAAATAGCCAGGACCTCCAAAGTGGGACGTAATATCTTTAAGTCCGTTATGGCCATTATCGCCACCGCCCTGCTTGATGCGAATCGTGCCAAAAGGTAAATCAATTTCATCTTGCACGACGATGACTCTATCAATCGGAATTTTATAAAAGTCTGCGAGTGACTTAAGTGGCCCACCCGATTCATTCATGTATAGCTTTGATTTTGCTAGCGTTACTGGAGTTCCACCGATATGTGTATCAGCAATTTCCGTACGGGATTTATGGCTTGTAAATTTTGAATTACTCGCCAGATAATTAACAACCATCTGTCCAATGTTGTGGCGAGTTTTGGCATATTGATCGCCGGGGTTTCCGAGTCCGAAAACCAGCCAGCGATCAGCCATGATTTGAAATTGAGTCGAAACTTATTCTTTTGTTGCAGCTGCAACGGGAGCAGCTTCAGTGGCTGCAACTGCAGGAGTTTCTTCCACAGCTGTTGAGCGCTCAGAAAGATGCACAACAACCAATTCAGGATCTGAAACGAGCGTAGTTCCAGCAGGAAGTTTTACATCTCCAGCGGTCTTGCTGGTACCGGCAGGCATTCCCGTGAGATCAAGTACCAAGAATGATGGAATTGACGTTGCTTCTGCTTCCACTTCAATTGTGTTGTTAACGTGCTCGAGAATTCCGTCCTTGTCGTATACACCTTCAGTGTGAACTGGAACTTCAACTGTAACTTTCTCACCTTTGCGGACAACGAGAAGGTCGATGTGTTCGAAAATTCCTGACAAAGGATTTTTTGAAATGGACTTTGGGAGAACGAGTTCGCTCTTTCCATCAAAAGTTACATTGAGAAGAACGTTTGAAGCTTTAAGAGCGGTCGCGAGTTCGCGTGAAGGAAGAGAGACATGTTGTGGTTCTGCATTGTGACCATAGATGACGGCAGGAACTAAACCAGCCTTACGATCGCGGCGTGAAGCACCCTTACCAAAGCTGATGCGCTTACTACCGTTGATTTGAATCTCGGCCATTTGTAACTCCCTAATAGTGAACGGACACAACACGTTCCAAGAGAGAACCCGTCGATCACGGATATTTCTATCC
>CAIYQS010000041.1 GCA_903928395.1 uncultured Actinomycetes bacterium
AGCTATAAAGGAGTTATCGCCTCCCACATTGGCTCGGTTGCGACTCTCTTTTGGAAGAGGTTTTTCGCTTGCGGTGTTCCCATATGAACGATCTCAAGAGCCGCTTCGAGTGGTGTTGCGGGAGAATCAAGGAAAATCTGGCTTTGGTGAGCATAAGAAATTTCCCTATTGGGAGAATTTTGACCTTTTGCGAATCGCACATCTTGATGGTTTTGATGAGGTTCTTCTTGCCGACTGGGCAGGGATTGTGGGAGAGGGGGCAATGAACAACTTCCTCTTCAAGATTAGTGGCGAATGGGTCACCCCAAAACTTTCCAACGGGGTACTGCCAGGGGTTATCCGTGCGGTCGCAATAGAAAAAGGGCTTGCAACTGAAAGGGAAATAAGAGTGGAGGACCTTCAGATGGTCGAAGCCATGCTCGCATTATCGAGCCTTCGAATCTGTACTCCGGTTTCGCGGCTTGGAACAAAAGAGTTAAAGGTGGATCAGGATTTTGATCTTCTTTTCAATATTTTATGGGATGCGGCGCAATCAGATTCGGTAGGCTGAAGCCATGTCTTCACTCATAACAGTTACTGTGGACGGTCAGACACGGCAAATCGAGTCAGATCAGCGGCCTACGCATCTATTTTCGGATCGGTCATCAGTTGTGATTGCCCGCATCAACGGGGAGGTTCGAGATTTATGGAGTGAACTGAACGACGGCGATGTAGTGGATGGAATTGAAATTAATTCACCGGAAGGTTTAGCGGTGCTGCGTCACTCGACCGCTCACGTGCTGGCACAAGCCGTTCAGGAGGTCTTCCCGGAGACAAAACTAGGAATTGGTCCGCCAATCACTGACGGTTTCTATTATGACTTTGACCCAGAAAGACCCTTTACGCCGGAAGATCTCGAAAGACTCGAAACAGCGATGAGGAAGATTGTTAAGGCTGGACAACGTTTCCGACGTCGTGTTGTGACGGAAGAGGAAGCGCTCCTTGAATTGCAATCAGAACCCTATAAGCGGGAGCTCGTTGGCCTTAAAAGTGGTGACGATGAATCTTCTGTAGAAGTAGGTGGCAAAGAACTAACTATTTACGACAACTTAGGTAGGGATGGCGAACCTGTTTGGAAAGACTTATGTCGGGGACCGCACCTGCCGTCAACCAAGTTGATCCCTGCATTTAAATTGATGCGATCGGCCGGAGCCTATTGGCGAGGGTCTGAGAAAAATCCAATGTTGCAACGCATTTACGGAACAGCGTGGCCATCCCAAGAAGAACTTGATGAATATCTAGCGATGCTTCTTGAAGCCGAAAAACGGGATCACCGACGCCTCGGCACTGAACTTGATCTCTTTTCATTTCCAGAAGAGATTGGCTCTGGGTTAGCAGTCTTTCATCCTAAAGGTGGAATTGTTCGACGGGCGATGGAGGATTACTCGCGACAGCGCCACGAAGAAGAGGGTTATCAATTTGTCTATTCTCCTCATCTGACCAAAGCCGCACTTTTTGAAACCTCGGGTCATCTTGATTGGTACTCCGAGGGAATGTACCCACCCATGGTTTTGGATGAAGAACTTCACGCGGATGGAACGGTAAAGCGTCAGGGTCAGAAGTACTACATGAAACCGATGAACTGCCCGTTCCACAATTTAATATTTAGATCTAGAAGTCGTTCTTACAGAGAGTTGCCACTCCGCCTTTTTGAATTTGGCACCGTCTATCGCTACGAAAAATCTGGTGTCATTCATGGATTAACTCGCGCCAGAGGATTTACCCAGGATGATGCGCATATTTATTGCACGCGAGAACAAATGATGGGGGAATTGGATTCGCTCCTAACTTTTGTGCTCAATCTGCTGCGGGATTATGGCTTAGATGATTTCTATCTCGAACTTTCCACTCGCAATCCGGTTAAGTCGGTGGGAACTGATGAAGCGTGGGAAGAAGCTACTGACGCACTTCGGCAAGCCGCTGAAAAGCAGAATCTTGAATTAGTGATGGATCCAGAAGGTGCGGCTTTTTACGGTCCAAAAATTTCAGTCCAAGCCAAAGATGCAATTGGAAGAACCTGGCAGATGTCAACGATTCAAGTAGATTTCCAATTACCGCAGCGCTTTGACCTCGAATATCAATCCGCGGATGGAACAAGGCAGCAACCGGTAATGATCCACCGTGCGCTGTTTGGCTCGATTGAACGTTTCTTTGGTGTGCTAACAGAGCACTACGCCGGGGCTTTCCCACCGTGGTTAGCGCCGATCCAGGTCCGTGGAATTCCAGTCGCCGAAGCCTTCTTGCCTTATCTTCAAGAGGTAGCCGCTCAGATGCGGAAAGTTGGGATCAGGGTGGATGTAGATACGTCAGATGACCGGATGCAAAAGAAAGTACGCAATGCGCAACTGGAAAAAATCCCGTTCATGATGATCGCCGGTGAAGAAGATCAAAGCAATGGTGCGGTTTCCTTTCGGTATCGCAACGGAGAGCAAAAAAATGGAATCAAGATCGCAGATGCGATTGCCGAGATAACCGCTGTTGTTTTACACCGAGCTCAAATCTAATTTACAGACCCGGGTAGATAAATGATAAATAATCAAGAATCTGGTGGCGCAGGAGTCCCAGACGGGTGGGCCAGATTATGGGCTCCCCACCGCATGGAATATTTGGCGGGAGAAAATCGTCCGCTGCCTGACAACGAAGTGCCTTGTCCATTCTGCAGAATCCCAACACTGGAAGATGCCGAAGGACTTATTGTTGCGAGAGGTACCCATTGCTACGTGGTCATGAATTTGTATCCGTATAACGCAGGACACGTCCTGGTCTGCGCTTATCGACACGTAGCAGACTTAACAGATTTAGACGAAGCCGAACGAAATGAGATTCTGAAAATGTCGGCGCACGCGATGAAAGTCTTACGTAGAGTGTCTGGCGCGCAAGGCTTCAATTTAGGAATGAATCAAGGTTCTATTTCTGGCGCAGGAATTGCAGCGCATATTCATCAACATGTGGTCCCGCGTTGGGGTGGAGATTCAAATTTCATGCCCGTCATCGGACAGACAAAAGTGTTACCTCAACTCCTGAGCGATACTCGAGAAGCCTTAGCGACTAATTGGAACTTGGTTTAAGTATTTATTAATCTGATCGATTCCCATTTTTGATCCTTCGATCCAAGGCAGGGCAGGGAAAAGTAACCCCGCAGCAAAACTCTCTTCGCCCGCATCCTCTAGCGCCTCTAGATATTCCTCGCGAAATTCGGCAACCAACTCAATGTGCTCGGGATCCGCCGTTCTATGTACTGCATTCCCGCTCGAATAGTCCCAGATTTGTAACGTCTCCAGATCGATAAGCGCTGCAGGTTTACCATCTTCGCCGTGAAGGACTAGGAAGGGAGTGACCACCGGATCGAGCATCTTGCTCGCGATTGCAGACATATCCTCAAAGTCGATTTCACTGGCCAACAAGTCGCAGATGATGACAAGAGACGGGATGTATAAGTCGCGGGCCAAACGCCATTTCTCCAGATCCGCCGAAACGATTCCTTCCTCAGCGCTGACCAAAAAAAGGGCTGCGTCCGATGCCTCAAGCTCGGAATTTGGGAGACCTAATTCTGCCTTCAGAAGCGCGGATTTGGCTCCAATAATTGAAATTTTGGGAGAGTTAATTAGGTCTGACACAGTATCCGAGCCTACGATGTAA
>CAIYQS010000042.1 GCA_903928395.1 uncultured Actinomycetes bacterium
ATCGTGGGGCCTTCTTCGTTACCAGTATTCGTGCATTAATTCCGAAACCCAATACGGCTCCTTCACTTCTCCACGCGGCCCGAACTCTTTCATATACGGCTTGATATCTAATATCGGAGTTCCGTCAATTGCATCCAACCCACTCACTTCAATGAAATCCGCGCCAACTTTCAATAACTTACACGTGGTAAGCCCAATTCGATTCACCCTAAATTTTGCTCTCTGAGCCAACACGCCTACTTTGGGCCAATTTTTATTTCCCCGCGGGTGCCTAGATCCCGTTAAAGCATCCTCTGGATCAATCTGATCAAATAAGTAAATTACTTCGACATGCGAAAAAGTTTCAAGTCCAAGAAGGGCATCTGGCTCTAGCACCGAAGCATCAATGTGAATGGTTGAAGTGACTTCACCCCAATTATCATCCTCAATTAGAACTCGAGGCGAGGTCACAAACCCAATCGGTCGAACGACATATTCATTCATGGTGAGAAATTACACCTCGATAACTCTTCCTGTAATAACAAAAGGAAGATAATTTATGAACAACGGGTTGTGGCGCAGGGGTAGCGCGCTGCGTTCGGGACGCAGAGGCCGCGGGTTCAATTCCCGCCAACCCGACCACTGAAATGGGCTACCGATTTTTAATAGTTTCGCGAATTTGTAGTGCGTGCCCTGTCGGATGGTCGGTGAAACGGACAATCATCATCTCCATCGAAATTTCACCTAATTCCGAATGCAAACAAACTCGTGATAGATCTGAATCTTGAGCTGACCTCACAATCCTCAAGACTTCAGCTCGAACCGCACGAAACAGTGCCACGCTAGATTCAATTGGAGTCGTTGAATATGCCAATACTTCGCTATCGACGAGTGCTGCTTCCGAGAAACTCCTGATTGGGGTACCCGGTTCGGAAACCACCTGAATTATTCGCGTCAAACAGTATGCATCTGCATGCGCTTGATGATGAATAATCTGGCGTGGAGTCCACTCGCCAACTGGAGCAACATCAAGATCCGCTGGATTTAGCTCCGCAACGACCGTGAGAAACAACTGGGTGGCTTGTTCGTAATTCGCTGCTAATTCTTCAATTCTCATAATTCAAGTTTACTTAGTTAGATCCCCAAGGTGGGTGTGCTTAAAACTGGAATCATATTTAAGTCCATATCCGAAGAAGCGATCCATCCCGACGTGGCCAAGCCAAATCAACCCTATGGAAAGCGTCAACGGACGATGCTGATGCCATCCCAAAAATACAACGGCAGACGGTGCCAAATAGGAATGACCTACGTTGTAGAAAAAGGCACCAATTCTCGTATCCTTCAAATAACCCAGCATGAAAATATCTGGAACAAAGAGTAAAACCAGGTAAATCCACCACTTCTGATGCTGTCCCACGAATAAAAAGATTGTAGCTATAAATAAAACCAAGCCATCAAGACGCAACCAAATTCTTGGTTTTCCGCTAATCGACATTGCCTCTCCTTGCTAACGGTGTAAGGCTACCCGCGCAAACTTAGATAAAACTTGGGCTCCAGCTATTCAAATGGTAAGCCAATAATCCGCAATATATTTCTCGCCCTCGTCGCAGAAAATAGTCACAACGGTTTCGACACCTAATTCAGCTTTTAACCGCTTGGCAGCCAACATGTGCGCACCAGAAGACGGCCCCACAAAGATCCCATGGGTGCGGGCTAGGCGCCTGGTTTCCTCAATAGCATCGTCGGAGTGGATGTGAACAAAACCATCTATATCTTTGGCATGACGCTCAATAATGCCCGGAACAAATCCATCAGAAATACCTTCAATCAAGTGCTTTGCGACTTCACTACAGGCGAGAGTGCAGGATTCTGAAGGTTCAAGCGCGTAACTTTTGGCCGCCGGATTTACTTCTTTGAACGCCTTACCGACCCCTACCAACGTTCCGCCCGTTCCAACGCCGGACACGAGCAAATCCGGTTTCGTAGGTAACTGACCTAGTATCTCCTTGCCAAGCCAACCGTAGTTTTCAATCACATTCCATTCATTATCGAATTGGTGCGGAGCGTAATAGCCGGGTTGGTCTCCGAGCCGACGCACTTCATCAAGCGCCTTATTGACATGAAAATCACCAAGTGTTCTAACTTCTGCTCCGAAGGCGCGAGAAATCGCGGTTCGTTCCTGACTCAAACCCTCCGGCGTGACGACTAACATCTTGTAACCCTTCACCGCCGCTACCATCGACATCGCATTTCCCGTATTGCCGCTGCTCGCCTCAACGATTGTGTCACCGGGTTTAAGTAGTCCCTCTTGCTCCGCTCGTTCAATCATGTATTTTGCAATGCGTGCCTTTACTGAACCAGATGGATTGAGGTACTCCATTTTTACGTAAATACCCTCAATGTTGATCAGAGGAGTATTGCCGATTGCGTCGAGAATTGTTTTCACAAAGGTCAGATTAGCCGCAATCGATTACGATGAGAATGACCTACAACTAATATCTCCAATAATTCAGGTAATTTACGAAAATTTAACGTTCCGCCAACTGCTCAAATTTGGCTTTGAGCACTTTTTTTAATAGTGATCTCGGGAAAGGTTTATCGATGGAAAAATGAATCGAGCCCTTTGTTTGTTCATAATTTGCTAGTTCGGCTATGAGTTTCGAAGTGACCGATCCGCTATAGGGAAAAATACTGTTGTGCTTCTTATATCCGTTGAATCCGATGATCGGCACACCATCAATAACAAATGTTGGGATTCCGTACTTGATAACTTGATTGGCCGCTGGGAGTTCCTGAGCGATTTGATCTCGAAGAGTTTCCAAAATTTTGCGCTGTGGTGTCTCAAATCCCTTGAGGTGGGCATTGACCAATGCTTTTGTCATGACGCAATTCTAAGCACCCGACCGAAAAGGAAGTCAAGCCTTTTGCGACAAAGCAGCTAATTCCCGCAGCTGCTGTTCAAAGGCTTCGCCATAAGTTGGAAATGCGTGGACCCCATCACAAAGAATCGATAACGGAACCCGCTCCCAAGATTACAACGTCAAAATGCTTCAAAGTTTTAGCCATTGCTTACTCAAAACTTATTTGTGATTTATCAAATTCGATCTCCGCTGCTTGCGCGATTGGTGTCTCAATTTCAATTTCCATCTCATCGTCATAGTCACCACATTTTTTACACTTCACCTGGCCATCGACGGGATCGATTTGAAAGTCGTGTTCGCACTGCTCCATAGCTAGCCCTTCGAGGATCTTAAAGTTAATTTTCTATCTCTAGCTTTGTTCCGCAATTTCCTTCAATCTATCCAGCGTTTTTGCCAAAGCCTCCGGTGCCCATTTAAATTCCCTACTGGCGTACCAGTGAAAGAACAATGGAACTCGGCCATCGTAAGATGCAGTTACCTCTGTTGAATACTTTCCATCTGCTTTGAGTTGATAGCGCCAGCGGCTCGGCGAAAAGTTGTTCCACGCGATCAACTCATCTTTCTTGTACTCAACAACCTTGTTAAGAGTTCTATACGGGAATCCGAAACGCTTCATTCCAACGCCAAACTTTGAACCCAGAACTAGCACGAGTGGTCCCTTAATCTTCCCTTTGACCATGCCAGAACCATCTATCTCCGCATGCATATAAGGATTGTCTATGACAGCAAAAATTTGCTGAGTCGATGCTTGGATCACGATTCTGGCCGACTTAACTCTGTCGATTCCCAAATCAATTATTTGTGCTTTCATCATTTTCCGTCCATTTTCCACCAACTATAGAGGTTGGAAAACATGTCAACGTGTTTAGTGTGAGTTTGGCAGTAAATTGAAAGTCAATTGCAAGTAATTGATATTTTCTCTAACTACGTAATTAGAGAAAGAGTGAGACAAAGACCAATAGTGCTGGAATGAGAGGAAAAATAGATGATTCTTTTCGGCGACGGTGGGTAATAAAGGCACCAATCATTAACAAAATGAGTCCGATAGCAGCCGGAATGCGAAGCCACTTTGCGACACCGAATGCAGGGGGTAGAATCAATCCTGCTGCACCTGCAACTTCGGCTAATCCAATCAACTTTATCTGAGGTGCACTGAAATCATTCGCCCAAGCGGCTTGCGGATTTGCTAATAACTTTGCACGAGTGCTGACAAGTTTCATGCCGCCAATTCCGAAGTACATTGCAGCAGCAATGCCGGCGACGATCCAATACCCAACGCTCATTTATTTTCCCCATTTCTCATTAAATTTTGACGAGTTTTTTCCGCCTAACTTTGCGAAATTTTAACTTGAGCCATCAAATCTTGCTCGCCAGAATATTTGCTAGGCCTCGGGGATTTCTTCGAGGTTCATAAAAATCCGCTTCCCCATCGCTCGAGCTTTTTCCATTTCCAAATCAGCTCCACGAGATGCACCCGGAATTCGAAGAACGGCGTCGCATTTTTCAAGCAGTCGATGAGCAACCGGATACTGATATTCGTTGAAGTGAGGTGAGGAGTGACTGTCTCCGCCGGCTTGACGAATTATGGGCCAAGCAAACCACTCTCCGACGACGGCAAGGTGTCCCTTCTTGTAAATAGGAAAAGCGTAATCTTCCATCCGTTGCAAATTAGCCGCAATTGCGGATTCTTCCCCATTAGTTCCAGACAGGTATGGACCGGAGATCAAAATTAGAAGTGGGGTTCCCATTAAAAATGAATTCCTTTTTGCACACAATTCCAGGATTCATCGACGGTTGCGTGAACATAATCAACAACACCCATTTGGATAATTCTATTCAAGAAGTCTTCTTCTTTTTCTTTGGAAGAGGCAATTCATTTGCTGTCAATTCAACGAGTTCTGTAAGCCAGGCATGGTCATTTGCCTTAGCGTTAGAGATTTTGAATGCTGGCTTGGCTCCCGGGTAAGGGAATCCCTTCCCGATGCGACCTGCAAATTTACTTCCCGCTTCGGTAACTCGAATAAAAAAGGTGTCGTCGCACAGAAGTCCGAACATCTTCCCCTTGTAATACAGACCGTACTCGCCGAACATGGGTTTAGCAGTCACATCCAACGGTTCAAGTTTCTCCAGAATTTTCGGGACAAAGTCTTTCTTGGTTGCCATTAAAAAACCTTACTCTCTGATCCCACTTCGAATCAAGGTTTTGCTTGACCCCACGAATTTTGCGGAGTCCTCGAATCTACCGAGTATGGGAGTACCATTCGCAGTCTCCCTGCATTTCATTCTTTGCATCAGAAACTATCTCGCAATCAGCTTCGAAGGTTAGATAAGGACAAGAGTTCGAATGAACGCTCGGCAGTCCATCCGACATGGAATTCCTATCTACATTGCCGCAGTGGTTATGCGGTCGAGCATGACGGTGATGAATCCGCTCCTCCCTATATTTAAATCCCAGTACCACCTGAGCGCTTTTCACGTCTCTTTTCTCTCCTCATTGCCGGTCCTCTGTTTTGCGGGCGCGGGACTACTCATGCCGCTTGTACGCCGTATTGGAGTAACAAATCGCATCATCGCCACCGGGCTCATGACCATTACATTTGGAGTATCCGCTCGGATGTTCGGCAATTTACCACTTCTGTTCCTATCGGTAATTGCCGTCGGTATTGGAATCGCAATATTGAATTTCACGTTACCGGTGTGGATCAAGGAAGAAGTTCCGGAACATTCGGGGCTCTTAACGAGTTTTTACGTCACGCTCATGGGCATTTTTGCGGCAATTGCCATTGCAGCAGCGGTACCGCTTTCACGTCTAACCAGTATCGGATGGCGATTGTCGATGGTGCCCTGGTTGATTTTGGGGTTATTTTCTTCTATTTGGTGGCTTAACATGAATCGAAACCAAGTGGAACTTGCAGATGTTGAGATGTCCCCACATTTTCATGCGCGCTTCTTTCGAAGCTTCGATGCCTGGGCGATAACACTTTTCTTTGGATTTCAAAGCATGTTGGCATATGGAACCGCGACTTGGCTCCCTTCGATTCTCCTATCCAAGGGTTTTTCACTCAATGAAGCCGGCTATGCCGTCTCTGCCACTGGCCTAATGGGATCTCTACTTGGAATATTTGTTCCGTACTTGGCCGTCAAGATCAAAAAGCTACGGATGCTGTTGGTGTCTGCAGGAATATTGATCTCGTTCTCATTTGGCGCGCTGATCTATGGCCATGGTTGGTATTTAGTTATGTGGCTGCTTCTAGGAAATGTGGGACTCGCTGTAACTTTCCAGGTTTCGCTGCTATTGACTATTTTCCGGGGAGCATCTGCTGGTGAAACCAGATCTCTCTCGATTATGTCGCAATCCTTCGGATATTTAATGGCGATGTTTGCCCCCGGGCTTGTGGGGGCAATTTTCGATGCAACGGGTAATTGGAACGACGCACTCATCATCCCGATCGTTCTTGGAATTTTGGTGGCTATTGTCGGATCAGTGGCGGCGCGAGATGGAGCCGTGTAAATCACAGAAATTGTGTCCCCGTTATGTAAAACTTAACCATGACATTTTCGGGACTTAATTTAGTAGGCGTATTGGTCGCATTTATTGTCTCTTTTGCTAGCGGAGGAATTTGGTTTGGTCCTAAGACCTTTTACCCAATTTGGTTAAAAGCAAAAGGGGTTTCCTCTGGACAACTCACCGAAA
>CAIYQS010000043.1 GCA_903928395.1 uncultured Actinomycetes bacterium
ACCAATTTTCAAACTCATTTTTTTGCTGGATGGCCATCTCAAAAGTGCGGGGCTCTCCATCATGATAGATACGAATCATCATTTTCAGTATGGGGAAACCAGCAGGAACCCGCACTTTGAACTCCACTAACTCACCCAATGAAGGTGAGCTAGTGCTGAGATATAAATCGCTTCCGTCGTGGTGCGGTTCAAAAATATTCAATGATCGCTCCACATCAATACATGATCCAGAATGTAAATCTAACCTAGTTACACAACCTAGCCAGCATACTTAGTTGTGAAGTTGATGGACGGTTTCGTCCCAGCCCTTGACCTCTTTTGGACTACGTGGGCCGGGTCCTACATATCTAGCCGAAGGACGGATCAAGCGACCAGTGCGCTTTTGCTCCAGAATATGAGCAGACCACCCAGCAGTTCGAGCTGCCGTGAACATTGACGTGAAGAGTGGAGCGGGAACCTCAGCAAAATCAAGAACTATGGCAGCCCAGAATTCCACATTGGTTTCTAGGACGCGTTCTGGATGCCGTTCGTGCAATTCAGCGAGCGCAGCTTTTTCAAGTTCAAGCGCGACTTCATAACGCGGAGCACCTAACTCTTTTGCGGTGCGACGGAGCGTACGAGCGCGTGGATCTTCGGCGCGATAAACACGATGCCCAAATCCCATCAACCGTTCCCCACGATCCATGACACCCTTTACATAGGCGCGGGCGTCGCCGATCTTCTCGACTCCTTCAATCATCGTTAGTACTCGGGCCGGTGCTCCACCGTGGAGCGGACCTGACATTGCTCCTATTGCACCTGATAACGATGCAGCAACATCCGCACCGGTTGATGCGATAACGCGCGCGGTAAATGTTGAAGCATTCATCCCATGTTCTGCCGCCGAGACAAAATATGCATCGATTGCGCGAACATGAAGTGGATCTGGCTCTCCGCGCCAACGAATCATCATCCGTTCCACAACGGTATGAGCTTTATCAATTTCTGATTCAGGAACAACTGGTTGAATTATTCCTCGAGCTGATTGCGCAACATATGAAAGGACCATTACTGAGGCGCGTGCCAAATTAGAACGAGCTTCTTCATCTGTTATATCAAGCAATGGTTTTAATCCCCAGGCAGGCGCCAACATTGCGATCGCTGACTGAACGTCTACTCGAACATCGCCAGAGTGAACTGGGAGCGGAAATCTTTCGGCTGGCGGGAGTCCGGGGTTGAATTCATCATCGACTAAAAGTCCCCAGACATTTCCAAATGTCACACGTCCAACTAAGTCTTCAATATCAACACCGCGATAGCGCAGTGCACTTCCCTCTTTGTCAGGTTCTGCAATCGTCGACTCGAAGGCAATAACACCCTCTAGGCCAGGCTTGAAATCATCGCTCACGAAAAATTCCCTCCACGTTAGATGCGCCTATTCTCGCGCTAGAAAGGTCCGCTCACAAACCCCAGAGCCATAAATAGCCGAAAAATCGAAAGTGACGTTAGATACACCTATGGATATAAGTAAGAGCCCTGATGACGGAGTCAATCGCGATCAAATCAGGGCTATGCGCCGTTCTTACGGCGAAAAAGGACTATCGGAAGCCGAGGTCTCGCCTAATCCACTGATTCAATTCCAAAGTTGGCTCGGAGAGGCCGCTCGGAATCCGATTATTGTTGAACCAAATGCCATGGTGCTTTCAACCATGGATTCATACGGTCCTCAGTCTCGGACAGTGCTATTAAAAGATGTCTCAGAGGCTGGTCTCTCCTTTTTTACCAACTATGAATCAAACAAAGCCAAAGCGATCGAATTTAACCCCCAGGTATCGCTACTTTTTCCTTGGTACGCCATGGAGCGACAGGTCATTATCCGCGGGCATGCAAGCAAGATTGGAACCGAAGCAAGCGCTGAGTATTTCGCCACTCGCCCTTGGAGCAGCCAAATAGGAGCTTGGGCCAGTTCCCAATCGAGAGACCTAGAATCTCGAGTGGTTTTGGAAAATCGATATGAGGAACTCGCTCGAAGATACCCCGAAGGAACAGCAGTGCCGATCCCACCCCATTGGGGTGGATACATGGTCGTTCCCCATTCCATGGAATTTTGGCAGGGGCGGTATTCGAGATTGCACGATCGTTTGATTTACACCACATCTCCCGCTGGATGGCAACTTTCGCGATTGCATCCGTAGGAATGCTTTAGGGTTTGCCCATGAGCGATATTCAGATACCAACAAATCTCAAACCACGCGATGGTCGTTTTGGTTGCGGGCCCTCAAAAATCAGAGACGAGGCGATCGGAGCTTTAGCCGCAAATAATGCGCTCCTTTTAGGCACATCCCATCGACAATCCCCTGTTAAGAATCTGGTGAAAGAGGTCAGAAGCGGAATCGCTCAACTCTTTACGCTCCCCCAGGGTTATGAGGTCATTCTTGGAAACGGTGGATCCACAGCATTTTGGGATATAGCGACGTTCAATCTCATTGAAAAGAAATCCCAGCACCTAGTGTTTGGTGAGTTTTCTTCTAAATTTGCCGCGGCATCAAAGGAAGCACCATTTTTAGATGAGCCCTCAATAATAAAATCCGAACCAGGGACTCACCCTTTCGCGAAGCCAGAAGCAGGGATCGACGTTTACGCCTTCACGCACAACGAAACGAGTACTGGAGTTTCAGCACCCGTTGTTCGTCCCACAGGTACCGAGGGAGCTCTGGTTCTAGTAGATGCAACAAGCGGTGCCGGTGGACTCGATGTCGACCTCAACGAGTGCGATGTTTATTATTTTGCTCCGCAGAAATCATTTTCCTCTGATGGCGGACTTTGGATTGCAATTATGAGCCCAGAAGCTTTAGCCAGAGTCGAAAAAATTAAGGCATCAGGTCGATGGATCCCAGCATTTCTTGATCTGAGTATTGCCATTGAAAATTCTCGTCTTGAACAGACGTATAACACTCCCGCGCTCACGACACTATTTTTACTCAATGAACAAATCAAGTGGATGAATTCGAGTGGTGGGCTTTCCTTCGCAGCTGGCCGTAGTGCTCAGTCTGCGGAACACCTATATTCATGGGCAGAAGAAACTGCCTACACCGCCCCGTTTGTTGAAGATCCAGCTGCCCGTTCAAAAGTTGTTGGCACCATCAATTTCGATGAATCGATTGATGCCATGGCCGTTGCCAAGGTACTTCGCGCGAACGGAATTGTTGACACCGAGCCTTACCGGAAACTGGGCAAGAACCAGTTGCGCATCGCCATGTTCCCTGCAATAGACCCGGAGGATGTACGAGCTCTCACCCAATGTATTGCCTACGTCGTGGAGCACCTGGTCCCATGATGAGTGCAAAGTTACGACGAAAAGTCACAATAGGTGTACTTATCTTATTGTTTCTTTTAGCAGTACTTGGAAGTGTAGGAGTACTTAAGTAGTTTGATTGATTGATCTTAAAAAACACTGGCCCACGTGAATTATCCACGTGGGCCAGTGTTTTTTTAGTACTTTAAGGCTTACCCAATATCTCAGATCGACGATTCTGTGCGAAGGCAGCTTGGGTCTTTGCTGGATTTAATGGATTGGCAGGACCAAAGAACTTGTATTTAATTACAAGCTTTGGAAGTAGCTTATGTAGGTATGCAATCACTTTTACTGCACGGAACTTTGAAAGGGTCTGGTTGTTTACGCCTGTCTGAATATCTGTATAGCCATAGATCCAGATTTCTTTATAGTTATTTGCAATCTGCGTTTTAGCAACTGCGTCAAGTTTGGCGCGATTTGCAGCATTCAAATCACTCACATTGAGGTCATAGTAAATATTCGAAAGTTCAACTAAACCACTGGCTGGCTTGCTTAGAACCTGAAGTCCAACCGCGGCGGTACGGAATTTGCCGTCGTATGCGGTTCCTTCTACCTGCATTACGTGGTACCCGAGCTTCACTTTAGCCGAAACCGGGAAGTGAGCTGCAAACGTTCCGTCAGGTTGAACAGTGGCCTGACCCAAGAAAATTCTGGTCGAGTACAAATAAACTCGAGCAATGGTTCCTGGCATGAAGCCATCACCACTTGTAGTCGCATTGACACCACGGATCAAATAAACCTGAATCTTGGTTGGTAATTTAATTCCGTATACGGACTTCTTATCACTTGCGATCTTGATCTGCCACTTTGCCGCAGTAAGTTGAACTCCAGAGCCACCGTTCAGCAAGGAGAGAATGACTGGATCATTCACGCCTGACTCGGTTGCACTAACTCCATCGGTACCTTCTTTAACGATTGGTCCCTGGTCGGATCCCGGTCCGGGTGTTCCGTTGGTGTTGATTGCAAAAGTAGCCGTGATCGTATGATCTGCCTTAATATTTGTAAAGTCATACGAACTTACTGCGCCAACGCTAACTCCATCTACCAATACATCGGCGACGTGGTAGTTGACATCAGCTGTGATAGATACGCCTAGGGTATCGCCATCATTTACGACTCTAGCTCCAAGGGGTTGGACTGTTCCGTTTGGCCCACTGCTTGTGATGATCGTATGCGTAACTGGAACTACCAAGTCTTGGGCGAAGTTGGCGCTGTAAGTATGATCCGCAAGGACATTTGAATCCGTACGAGAAGCGCTAGTTGTTCCATCGCTCCAAGTTGTGAAGTGGTATCCAGCCGATGCAATTGCAGTCACGGAAGTGCCTGAACCACCAGGCAAGATATCTTGGGTCGTTGCCCCTGAAATAGATCCATGCCCATTTGCAACATAATTGAGGGTGAATGTTGTGTCATTAGTTGGAGGTTGAACGCCGTTTGGAGCGAATGAAGCCGTAACCGAAATATTGCCTGAGACATTCAACTCTGTACGAGTAGCAGTTGTAACGCCATCCGACCAGGAGACAAAGTGGAAACCACTATTAGGGACGGCCGTCACTGAAGTTCCATTTCCGCCAGCGCTCACGGATTGAGAAGCTACTCCTGTGACAACTCCATTACTGCCAGCAGAATAATTCAATGTGAAAATTGATGGAGGATTCGCGGCGAAAGTGGCAATAACTGACAGGTTGGCGTTTACATTCAAGTCAGTGCGGCTGGCAGAGATGCCGCCGTCGGACCAAGAAACGAAGTGGAAGCCAGCGGACGGAATAGCAGTCACTGTCGAACCATTGGCCCCAGAGTTCACTGTTTGAGGTGTTGTCCCACTAACGGTTCCACCAGCGCCAGCAGCATAAGCCAAAGTGAAGGCGGTTATTGGGTTAGCAGCGAAGGTGGCTATGACCGAGTGGTTTGTAGTTACATTTTGCTCGGTTCGAGTTGCCGTCAATACTCCGTCTGACCAGGACACGAAGTGGAACCCAGCATTTGGAATTGCTGTGACTGAGGTGCCATTGGCGCCTGAGGCCACCGATTGAGGAGTTGTTCCACTGATCGTTCCACCGGCACCAGCGTTATAAACCAATGTGAAGGTACTTGGTGGAGGTGGTGGAGGTGGAGGGTTAGCAGCGAAGGAAGCAGTGACTGAAAGGTTTGCGGTCACGTTTAGATCAGTACGGGAAGCATTGGTGTTTCCATCAGACCAAGAAGTGAAGTGGAACCCGCTATTGGCAACCGCACTAACTGCACTTCCGTCTGCACCAGAGTTCACAGTTTGTGGTGAAACTCCAGATATTGATCCGCCGGAAGCAGCTGCATAAGTCAATGTGAAGGCAATAACTGGGTTCGCAGCGAACGTGGCGCTAATGGTGTGATTGGCCGTAATCGCCGTAAAGTTGTAATTGCCCACTGCGCCTACTGATACTCCATCTACAAGTACATCAGCAATGTGGTAGTTGGCTGCAGGAGTTATCGTGAAGCTTGGCGTGGCGCTGTAAGGCTCGCTGTTTGATCCAGCAGGAGTGACAGATCCGTTGCTTCCGCTTGAAGCTGCGACGGTATAAATGAGAGGCGTGAAGTTAGCTCTGACTGAGATGTCATGACCAAGTGAGCCCGCTGGATCATAAGGCCATTCGGTATCGTTTCGAGTTGCCGTGAGAACACCATCGCTCCAACCATTGAAAACATATCCAGGATTTGCGATGGCTGTCACATCGGTCGCAGTATCACCGAATGTATCAACGACTTGAGAAGCAAATCCAGAAATTGAACCACCGGTGCCTGCTGAGTAGTTAAAGACGAATGCTCCCCCACCGCCGCTGTTATCACTGGCAAAATTGGCAGTTACAGAGAGATTTGATGTCACATTCATATCGGTACGGGAAGCGTTGGTATTGCCGTCAGACCAAGAGGCAAATACAAATCCACTGTTAGGTACGGCGGTCACTGTAGTGCCATCTGCACCTGAGTTGACGGTCTGTGGAGTCGTACCAGCAATCGACCCGTTAGCAGCAGCCGTATAGGTCAAGGTGTAAGTGGTTATTGGGTTAGCGGCAAAGTTAGCTGTAACTGAGAGATTTGAAGTTACATTCAAATCTGTGCGACTTGCCGTGAGCACGCCATCAGACCAGGAAACGAAATGGTACTGGCTATTGGCTGTGGCAGTGACTGCGCTTCCATTTGAGCCTGAGTTTACTGTTTGTGGAGTTGATCCCGAGATCGTTCCATTAGCAGCGGCGGTATAGGTCAAGGTGTAGGTATTGATCACGAATGTGGCGCTTATCGTGTGGTTGGCAGATACGTTACTAAATGTGTAACTGCTGGTGATCGGATTAATGATGATGCCACTCAACACTGCGCCGTCAACAATGACTGTCGAAACACTGTAACCCGCGTTTGGTGTAATGGTGTAACTCTGTGTTCCACCGCTGTTTACAGTGGTTGTACCGGTAGGAGTTACGTTGCCATTCGCTCCGGCACTCGCAACAATGTTATATGTGGATGGACCGACACCATTCACGGCAAATGTCGCAGTAACCGAAAGATTTGCGCTCACATTCAATTCGGTACGGCTGGCTGTCGACACTCCGTCAGACCAAGTGACGAAGTGGAATCCGCTATTTGGTACAGCGACCACGAGGGTTCCATTTGCACCAGAATTTACTGTCTGCGAAGGAGATCCTGTGATGGTCCCATTTGCAGCGGCGCTGTAATTCAGGTTGTAGGTATTGAGCGCGAAGGTAGCGCTAATGGTGTGGTTGGCGGTGATGGCTGGGAAATTATAGCTCGTTACTGCGCCAACAGAGACGCCATCAACCAAGACATCAGCGACGTGGTAGTTGGCTGCTGGAGTAATGCTAAAGCTTGGAGTTGAGCCGTAGTTCTCGCTATTAACACCAGCTGGGGTCACTGTGCCATTTGATCCGGCAGAGGCGGTGACGGTAAAGGTGTTGATTGTCCACTGTGCAGTGAAGGTGACATTGGCTGCTGGCATTGTGTAGGTGGCACCTGCGGCATAAGTGGATGTTCCATCATTCCAACCAGCAAAGGTGTAACCGACCTTA